>AP018180.1:5691429-5969455 GCA_002368155.1 Nostoc carneum NIES-2107 | reverse complement strand
CCCCAATCCCCAATCCCCAGTCCCCAATCCCCAGTCCCCAATCCCCATTCCCCCTTCATTTATTCATCTGCGATAATTGCTCATTAATCAAATCTAATAAATGTCTCAGTCTCACAGGTTTGGGTAAATATGCCGTAGCACCTGCATCTAAACAGCGTTCTTGATCACCAGGCATGGCTAAAGCTGTAAGTGCGATGATGGGGACGGCTTGATTTTGAATGTCAGCACGGATTTGACGAGTTGCTTCTAATCCATCCATATCTGGCATTTGGATGTCCATTAAAATCAGATTGGGCTGATGTTGCTTTGCCATTTGCACTGCTTCTCGTCCATTGCGCGCCAATATAATCTGAAAGTTGTGTGCTTCCAGGTAACTCATGATTGTGGCAATGTTAGCTTCATTGTCTTCGGCTAACAAAATTCTGGGTTTTTGTGATGACTCTATAGCTGCAATTACCAGAGCCGTTTGTAAGTTTGGCTGTTGCACATTGGCAAAAATCTGCTTTAGTGCCTGGTAAAACTTTTGTCGCGAGAGGGGTTTTAAAATATGTTCAGCAGCACCCAACTCTATACTGCGCGATCGCTCATCAACTACAGAAATCACAATCACGGGTATATGCTGAGTCTGGGAATGAGTTTTTAACTTGGTTAATACTTCCCATCCCGAACAATCGGGCAACAATAGATCCAAAACAATCACATCTGGCTTGACTCGTAAGGCAACTTGTAATGCGCTATCTCCCACTGGATGAATGACGCTAGTTGCCCCCATTTCTGCGAGGTAATGTTTAATTTGACTAGCAGCAGCAGTAGAATCTTCTACTACCAAGGCTTGTTGCACCACAACATCTTGTAGCGTTTTTTGAAACAATAAAGGTAATTCATCCTGCTCTTGTAAGGGATGCCAAGGTAACATGACGCTAAAGCAACTTCCTTTACCTAACTCACTCTCAACTCGGATGCTACCGCCGTGCAAATCGACAATGCGCCGGACTAAGGATAACCCTAATCCTGTACCTGAGTAGCGCTTTGATAGGGAACTATCTAACTGTACAAATGGCTGAAACAACTTACTCATATCTGCCTCAGCAATACCGATTCCGGTATCAATTACTTGAAATTCTACAGTTTGTTCGGACAAGTGCATTTTCACTGCGAGCCTGACGCTACCACCTTCGGGGGTAAATTTCACAGCATTTGCTAGTAAATTAACTAAAATCTGTAATAAGCGGCGTTCATCAGCTTCAATTTCTGTAATATTGTCGTCAATTTGGCAGTTTAGTTGAATTTGTTTTTGTCGCGCCTGCTGCTTAACAAAATTCAGACTGGATTCACAAAGTGGCGGAATTGCTATGGAAGCTAATTTCAGATCCATCTTGCCCGATTCAATTTTGGAGAGGTCTAAAATATCGTTGATTAACTCCAGTAAGTGTTCGCCACTCTTTTCTACTGTCTGCAAAAACTGGCGTTGTCGCTCGGTTAAGCTGCCAAATACCTCTTCTAAAAGTAATTCTGACATTCCCAAAATTGAGTTCAATGGCGTTCGCAACTCATGACTCATATTTGCCAAAAATTCGTCTTTGAGGCGAGCTGCTCTAGCTAATTCGGCATTGGCTAAACTAATGCGCTCGCTACTACGGCGTAGCTGTTCTTCGACACGTTTACGCTCGGTAATATCATTGTTGATTTCTAATATCTTGATGGGGTTACCTTCTTGATCGCGCTGCAATACCCAGCGACTAGCAACAATTATGGGTGTGCCATCACGCCGTAGATGAATGAGTTCCCCTTCCCAGTAATCCTGATTTAACAATTCTGCTTCTATATCAGCAAGGGATTGCGAAAATTGAGTTTGCAACAATTCATGGGATATCTGCCCATATACCTC
Source organism: Nostoc carneum NIES-2107 (assembly GCA_002368155.1). Lineage (GTDB taxonomy): Bacteria > Cyanobacteriota > Cyanobacteriia > Cyanobacteriales > Nostocaceae > Aulosira > Aulosira carnea. Next base: position 5,967,567 of record AP018180.1, on the reverse strand, counting down.
AGTTGCACTCCAGCCATACATTCCTTCTGCGCCTTTGTTCCAGAAGGTAATTGTGCCATCAAGAGTACGGGTGATGATGGTGTCATGGGCGAGATCTAACAGCTGTGCCTGTTCTTCTAAAATTTTCTGGGTACGTTCTCTCTGCAATAGCTCCTCTTGCAATTGGGCATTAACAGTTTCTAATGCCAAAGTCCGCTCGGTAACTCTTTGCTCTAGAGATTCGTTTGCTTGTTTTAATAAAGCTTCGGCACGTCTGCGCTCAACGATTTCATGCTGTGCTTGCTGATATAGTTCTGCTTGGCGCAAGGCAATACCTAAATGCGTTGCCAGTTGTTTGAGCAAATCAATTTCTATGGGTTGCCACTGTCGCGGTGCTTGGCATTGATGCACAATCAGCATCCCCCATAAATGTTGCTCTTGCAGAATGGGTACAACTAAATTTGCTCGGACTTCTAACTTTGCCAGTAGCTCAACATGGCAGGGATCAATGCTGCCATCATAGATATCTGCTTTGACAGTTACTAATCCTTGGCTAAAGGGTGCAATATAGTTCTCGTTTAAGCAGGGATCGTAGTGCGAGGTGGATAGCAAGGGAGTCCAGCCTTCGCCTACCGATTCTGTAGTGACAGTTCCCGTACCATCTGGCTGTAAGCGAAAAATCAGGACGCGATCGCTGTTGAGAAACTGCCGGACTTGGGTGACAGTGGTTTGCAGAATTTCTTCTAAATTGAGGGTTTGATGGATTTTTTGGGTAATTTCTGCAACTAATCTTTCTCTCTCAATGCTTTGTTGCAGTTCGTTATGTAATTGTACTTTCGCGATCGCTGATTTGAGTGCCAATTGCAGCCTTTGTGGAGTAATCTGTTCTTTAACTAAATAATCCTGTGCCCCTGCTTTCATTGCTTGTACGGCGATCGCTTCACTACCTTGCCCAGTCACAACAATTACAGGTAAACACGCCTCTGGAGTTGAGGATGGTAATTTAGCAATAAATTCTAATCCATCCAGATCTGGTAAGCGATAGTCCAGTAACACAGCATCTGGTTGGTTTTGCTGCCATAACTCTAAACCTTCCTGCCCCAAAGTTGCTTCGAGGATGCTGTAGGAGTAATCTTTGTCTGTTTGCAAACACCGCTGATAAAATTCTCTGTCTTCTGGGGAATCATCAACAATTAAGACAGTACACTGTTGCTCGCTCATGAGGGATTTTTGGGGTAATTAGGCAGAGTGGTCAAGTCAAGCCAATAATCTACGAGCATTTGCACATCAAGCTTTAGTTTGGCAAAGTTAATCGGCTTGACAATGTAGCTATTAACGCCATATTTGTAACAATCCTCAATATCTTTAGGATTATTGGAAGTAGTAAAAACAACTACAGGAATCGTTTTTAAATTATCATCCTGCTTTATGCGATGCAATACTTCCCGTCCATCGGTTCCCGGTAGGTTGAGGTCTAGTAAAATCATGCCGGGACGGAGGGTAGTTTCAGGGTTGGAGTACTTACCAGTGCGATAGAGAAATGCCAATGCTTGATCGCCATTGATACAGCGATGAATGGGCACTAAGAATCGGGAACGCTTAATCAATCGGTCTATGGTTTCAAAGTCTTCATTGCTATCTTCGACAATCAGCATTAGTGGAGTTTGCCTAACAGCAACATCGGAAGCTTCGGTCATACAATTGCTTCTGCTCCTAAAGTGAAGTAAAAGGTACTGCCTTCATTAAGCGTGGATTCTACCCAAATTTTACCGCCGAGCCGTTCCACAATTTTGCGGGCAATTGTTAACCCTGCTCCATTACCGCCACCATATTCATCCCGTCCATGTAACCGTCGGAAAATCTGAAAAATCTTTTCTTGGTGTTCTGGAGGAATGCCAATGCCATTATCACGTACATAGAATGTATAAAAGCTGGTTGACTGTTCCCTAATCCCTTGGACAAAACCGATTTCTACCCATTTTTGTACATTATCGTTGTATTTAATCGCGTTGCTGATCAGGTTGGTAAATAGTTCATTTACCTGAGCGCGATCGCACTCAATTGTGGGTAGGGATTGGGGAATGCGAAAATCAATTTGGTGTTGGGGTCGAGATATAGTGAGAGTGGCGATCGCTTGCTGTACCAAATCATTTAAATTCACCTGTTGCCAAATCAGTTCGGCTCGTCCCAAGCGTGAGAAGTGCAGCAAGGAATTAATTAAATCTTCCATGCGCTGGGTGAGTTTAACTAGGGTTTGCAGTTTGGTAACACCATCTTCGGTCAAAGTCTCGGCATAATCTTCCATTAAGAAGTTAGCGTAGTTGTGAATGCCCCGTAATGGTTCCTTGAGGTCGTGGGAAGCAACATAAGCAAAGGAATCCAATTCTTCGTTACTGCGTTGAAGTTCCATGTTCATTGATGCGAGTTCATCTGCTTGTCGTAGCACTACACCCACAATCAAGCTGCGTAGTTCGGCAACGGCTTCAATTTCGCAAGCTTTCCAAGGTAAAGCACAACCTCTGACTGTCTCTTGCCACAATGCAAAAGATTTGCGCGGTGATAACCGCAAACTGCCATCTTCTTCAACCTCTACAGGTTTATGCGGATTACCTCCCCAATTCACAGTTTCAATGACCTCTGGGCGAAACCAGAGCAGATAATTTTGGTTAACTTTGGAAATTTCTAAGGCTAAAATGCCACTAGCAACAGCTTTAAATGACTCAGCTGCTGGATAAATTTGAGCAAGCGATCGCGTGTGAAATAAATTGTGATGCAGCTGTGGTTTAATCCAATCCAATAGGGTATGGATATCTGTTTCCGCAGGGGTTTCACCCATGCGAATACAATTATCGCCGTTGCAAATTACTGCTCCGGTTGCACTTACCAGATCCAGCAATTTTGAGTCCATTTGTGCAATCCCATCCAAAAAATGCTCAGCTTGCGACAGAGATTCCACAAATTGAGTTTGTAAAGACTTCAAATGAATCTTGTATTCTTGGTCAACACTGGCTTCTTTATTTGCCAGTTCAAGCGACATCACCTGTCCAATAAACTCGCAAGCTGCACGCAGGTTGTAAGGAATATACTTAGGTGAAGAATCATGGCAAGCAATCAATCCCCAGAGTTTTTGGTCTTGTACTAGGGATATGGACATAGATGCAACTACGCCCATGTTTTGCAGATATTCCAGGTGAACTGGAGAAACGCTGCGTAAAACCGAGAGGCTGAGATCTAGCGTTTGGTTAGTTAGGGGATTTTGGGCTGGAATTAACTCCGCAGGCTGATAGCTAGCATTAGGAATAATTCTGAGCCAGTTAAGGGTGTAGAGTTGTCGCGCTTGTTTGGGAATATCACTGGGTGGGTAACGTAAATTTAGATAGGGTGGTTCTTGGTTTGTATCTTCAGCAATCACAATGCCAGTTTCATCTTCATCAAATCGGTAAACCATGACGCGCTCAAATCCAGTAATTTTTCGCACTTCGCTGACTACCACTTGACACATCTGTTCCATTGTGGAAGCTTTCTGGATTTTGGTAATTGTTGCTTTTACCTGCTGATAAAAATCAAAAAAGTCTCTTTTGCCTTTTAACTTTTTTGGTTCTAATTCCAACAGCGCCACCCCATCTAACTGATGCACAATTCCATCAAATCGCAGAGATTTATTTTGACGCTTTAAAGAGAGGTTAAGTGGATTGAGATTTTCAAAGTCGCCATTTAAACATTGCTGGATAGTATCAACTTGTTTAGCAGCGAACAATTGTGATAACGGCTTACCTAACAAATCTTGGGGTTGGCGCTCAAGTAATTGCTCTGTATTACTGCTCACCTGAACAATTTCTAAATTGGAGAGATTAATCGCCAGCAGCACTCCATGCGGCTGAATTAATCCCGGAATGTGAATCGGTTCGCGATCGCAGTTGGTTAAATCCACCGTCTGAACCGTCATACCTTCCCAAACTCCTTGTGACAATCCTCTGGATTCTCCCGTAAAAAATATTAATCAATAAGCAGCGCTAGGTGTAAATAATACCTAGCGCTATGAAAATTATCTGTCATTCGGTAGAGAATATATATATCTTGAGAAAGATTTATACTTTCAGCAAAGTTCACAAATTAAATTACCCTTTCCCCATTCCCCCTTCCCCCTTACCCATTTCCCCTTCCCCCTTCCCCTAAACCTTTCAATCCGCCTGCTCTGCTTTCTCCACCGTGTCGTCATTCACCCCCAAAGTAAAAGCTAAAGGGATGCGCGATGGATAAGCTTTTACTACCTCTCGGTAAACATCATAGTTTGTGGGGAATATCTTCTGTTGGGAATCCGCTTTATAGCTCACCTTATACTCTACAGTTTTCAATAATTCTGGCTGACTTACCTCTTGTTGAGGTTTTTTACGCTGTTCCACCTCGCTGACAGTAGGACGGGGTGGAAGCGCAGGCCACCATAAACCCCGATCATCAGGGCCAGTCACCGCACCTTCTGGCTTAATACCATTGCGATTGAGTAAAGATGTAGTGGCAAAGTTCTCAAATTCTGGTGATGGCTCATTAATATATTTCACGCGCCAGGTATAAGTCGTCAGCGCTGTGGCTTCATAGTCGCTACTAGTAGCTGTACTGCAACTGCTGAGAGTTAGAGCCGTGAGCATCACTGCAGTTAAAGGCAAAAATCTGGTTAATTTCATTTGCTTTCGGAATAGCTGTCTCAAGATTGAAGCAAAAAGCCTCGTTGATGGAGCAAAAAGCCTCGTTGACGGAGTCAAAAGCCTCGTTCGCGGAGCAAAAAGCCTCGTTGACGGAGTCAAAAGCCTCGTTCACCGAGCTAAAAGCCTCATTCACCGAGCAAAAAGCCTCGTTGATGGAGCAAAAAGCCTCGTTGATGGAGCAAAAAGCCTCGTTGATGGAGCAAAAAGCCTCGTTCACGGAGTACAAAGCCTCGTTCGCGGAGCTAAAAGCCTCGTTGATGGAGCAAAAAGCCTCGTTCACCCAGCAAAAAGCCTCGTTGATGGAGCAAAAAGCCTCGCTCACCGAGCTAAAAGCCTCATTCATGGAGTTCAACTATTTATAGAAGTCCTCTTTTCATCTTAGGGATTTCCAAGAAATAAATTATTCCATCTTGTGGGGCGGGCATCTTGCCCGCCACATAAACTGGGCGGACAAGATGTCCACCCCACAATAAATACTGGGATATTTTTTTATTTGGAAGTCCCTTAATCTCATCACATAAGCCTGGCTTATTAATACTATCTGTAATTATTTGTCAAGTCGAATTGACTTTTTGTAACAATCTTGTTAAATTTATTTACATAAAGTAACAAAGCAAAGAAAAACAACTATGTATACCACCATTAACGAAGACGGCGTTCTCAATAACTATGCAACTGAACCCCAAATGTATTACGCTGAGTACCCTGCAATTTGGGAACAACGCAAATATGTAATACAGGCTGTTTTCGCTACTTTAATAGTCACAACTTTAGTTTTAGTAGGTTTCAGCGTTAGCTAATATTTTTGCAATTCGCTATCTGTATCTCTCATCGTCATTTGAACTTCTCCCATCAACCTCGGTTAGTTTCGCCGGGGTTTTTTTATTGCTGATAGATAGGTGAGAGAAGTCAGTACTTCAAAGTATGACCTTTGCTTATATATTAAATTTCCCTGACTTATGTCAGAATTTTTTAGCCAAAAAGCACCTGAAAAGCTTACTTTCTCGCCTATGAATGAATTTTTCTGAAATTATTATTGATTTACGACGCTGCTTATTCGCTTTTGGGGTGTACGCTCGATATACAGTAACTTTCACAATTGATTGTTGCCATAATTGACACCTTGAGGTAATACCATGAGAAATTATGCTGACAAACAGGACTTCATTTTGAGTCAAAGTAGAGATTTCAGCGGATGTGACTTGAGCGGAATAGACCTGAGAGCAGTTGATTTGAGTGGTGTTAATTTTGCGGGAGCAGATTTGCGTGGTGCAAATTTGTGCGGTTCTATTCTTTCGGGTGCTAACCTGCGTGAGGCTAATCTGACGCAGGCTTCTTTATGTGGCGCTGATTTAAGTGAAGCCGATTTGACTGAAGCCAAATTAATTGAAGCATCGTTAATTGAAGCAAACTTAGTGCGAGCTAATCTCGCAGGAGCAAAACTCTGTGGTGCAAAACTATTAGAAGCTAATTTAACTGAAGCTAATTTAATTGGTGCAGATTTGACATGGGCAAATCTCACTGAGGCTAACTTAATTGAAGCTAGACTTTGGGGAAGTATTTTAACTCGTACAAGGCTAGTGGATGCGATTATGCCTGATGGCACAATTCAGGAGCCGCAAATCATATTTGTTGCTTAAATATTATGACCATGTAGGATGCGTTACTAACGCATCCTACCATGATGAAAATTCGCGGCGTGATAAAGACTAAGATTGCGATCGCTAACTTTTGCTTAAATAATTATGACCACGTAGAATGCGTTACGCTGTCGCTAACGCATCCTACCATGATTAAAATTCGCGGCGTGAAAAGACCAAGATTGCGATCGCTAACTTTTGCTTAAATAATTATGACCACGTAGAATGCGTTACGCTGTCGCTAACGCATCCTACCATGATTAAAATTCGCGGCGTGAGAAGACCAAGATTGCGATCGCTAACTTTTGCTTAAATAATTATGACCACGTAAAATGCGTTACGCTGTCGCTAACGCATCCTACCATGATTAAAATTCGCGGCGTGAAAAGACTAGGATTGCGATCGCTAACAGCAAGGCGCTGTAGATTAAGCCATAGCTAGCATTAGCAATCAGCGCACTTGGTTCTGGTAATGCTTGCAAACCATAAACAGCATAGTTCTTTAAATCTAAACGCGATAAATCTGGCAATATCAAATACAAAGCTTGAGTAAGTTGTTGAATCCCTGGGCTATTGCTCAGTTTCCCAAATTTCAATAAATCTTGAGTGATGTTACCCAATAAATATACAGCCAAAGTCAAAATTATCGCTAATAGTGAACTAGTAAATACGCCCAAACTAATAGCCACAGCAGCAATTAAAGATGTTTGCAAAAATAAAAAAACTGCGGCAATTAAAATACTATTTGCGGAATGATGGATATGTCCAAACTGTAAAAATATCAAATAAATGCCAGTCATAATGGCAATCAGTAAGGCGAGGACAGCCGATAAACCCAAGTATTTACCAGTAATAAATTCACTGCGACTAATGGGTTTGGCAATTAACATCAAAACAGTACGCTTTTCTATTTCTTTGTTAACTAGTCCAGTACCGACAAATACAGCCACAATTAAAGCAATCACACTCATCGCCGCAATACCAAAGTCCAAAAACATTTTGCTATCGGTATTAGCAGCAACTTCAGGTAGTAAGCGGATAGCGGCGGCGAGTATAAGGATATACACACCGATAATATAAAGGATGCGATCGCGAATCACTTCCTGAAATACATTCTTAGCGATCACAAAAATTCTACTGAAATTCAGCATATCTAATGAATTTTGCATTTTAGCAATTTTGAATTAATTTATCTTTGCGCTGGCGGTAATCCCAAAATTGGTTTACTAACCTTGCCACACTCAACTTCAGCGATGATGGGTTTTTCATCGGTTTTTGAATTAGTGGCTCTACTCGTAGTATCTGCAATTGGTCGAATTTGACAGGACTGCTTAAGATAATAACCGCGTCTGTCAGAACTAGGGCCAGTCCAAATACTGAGAATATCTAGTATATATTCGTCTTTTTTGCGAGGGTTAGGGTTGGAAATTCTTGGTTCAATCCGCCATAAAAACTTCTCGTCTTTTTGTCTGAGGCGTTTATCTTGAATTACTTGCTCTGCTAAATTACTGAGATTTGCATTAGCATTTTGTAGCCATTTCTCGACTTGTGACCAAGGCTGTTTATCGATTTGATTCTCTAGTTTTGGTCTAATTTCTCTGAGAATTAACGCACCGTTAGGGGGAATGTTGGTTGGCAATTCTGTTTTAACTACAAAAGCACTGTTTTTAAAATTATCAGACAATAAACTAGGATATTTTTCTACCCAGTTATTGACAACAAAGTAAAATTGCAGCCAGCAACTTAGTACCATACAGCTAGCTACCAATACAATTATTCTTTGGCGGTCTTCTGGTTTAGGAATTTGAGCTTTAGCATCCGTACCACTTCCTTCAAAAAATTCCGGTACGGCGGTAATTAGTGCCGAGATTGTCGGCCACAAAACTATAGTATTTGGAGTAATACCAGGATTATTTTGTTGCCCAAATGCAAACACACTCACTAAAAATCCTGTGATCACTGCACCGACAGGCATAAAAGTACCAGGAACCCTTAAAGGGTCATCGGTAGTATACCAAGATGTACCAGCTATTAAAAATAACCAACCAAAAAATGCAATTACATCCTTAATAGGAGGAGTAGCAAAGTAAGATATTGCCCAAGAAAAGACACTTAAATAAATTAATGTCTGCCATGCATAAGCTCTGGGAGGAATAAATATCTTTTTTAGCCTAGCGTATATATCTGAAATAAAATTCGTGAAACCCTGTAAATCCTTAAATAATGTGTTCATGCTTTAACCTCTAGATAATTTAATATTCACCATGTCATACTGTCGCGTAAATAATTAAATTAGAAAACTTTATTGCGAATAAGTAAAACAAAAGTTATAGCCGTATAACTTAAAGAATTAGCTATTAACAAAGTAGAGACTAAATTATTGCTAATTAACTTATAGCGTTTGAGCTTCCGCCAGTTGGGTGGTTCGTTGCTTGTAGTTTCCTCTTTCTTTTTCCAAAATTCTTCATTGAGTAAAAGTGAGAAGCCTCTAAGCAGAAATAACTTGACAATAAACGTAGCAAAGAAAATTATAAAAGCAGACAAAATAATGATAGTCTGCGTATTAGAATATTTAACCGTGTTGAAGAATATATAGTTAATTAATTCTGTCCGCAACTGCAGTGGCAGCATAGGCTCTATGACGAAAAAAGCTACCCAACCAATCACGCTGGAAAAGAGATTAATAGATATCGCATAAAAAATGCTAGTTTTTTTGTCAAATTTTAATCTTCGATTGAGACAGTAGCCTTCAATAGAGATAGCCATCAGTATAAATAAGAGATCAAACAAAATTGCGCCAATCGGCAAGACTCTGGGAAGCGTCCAATCGTCAAACATAAACCTTCCTCTGTAAGGGTTAACTGTAGAGAGTATAACTGGCATACCCACTGTGATGGGGGCAATTATCTCATTGTTCTTGCCTTTTACCATCGGGATGTGTCAGTATTTTTCGGGGAATGGGGAATGGGGAATGGGGACTGGGGACTGGGGACTGGGGAATGGGTAATGGGTAATGGGGACTAGGTAATAAGTAATAGGTGAAAAATTAAGACTTTAAATCTAATACATATATTTAATGTTCTATGCCCAATGCCCAATGCCCAATGCCCAAATATCATAGCCGCTCTACCTGAGAGTGCAAGACGTTCGTTAAGATTAAAAATTGCTACATTAGAGCTTTTCGAGAAATGACAAGGAACGGTATCGGTATTCGCACGGCGCAAGTGCGTCCTGAACGGCTCACTGGTCAAATTCACGTCTACGATGGTGCTGGGAAAGGGAAATCCCAAGCAGCGTTAGGCGTGGTTTTGCGCTCGATTGGCTTGGGAATTAATACACCGAGCAATGCAAATCGTGTCTTATTACTAAGATTCTTAAAGGGGCCAGAACGAGATTATGATGAGGACGGCGCAATTGCTGCATTGCAGCGCGGCTTTCCTCATTTAATAGACCAAGTACGAACTGGGAGAGCAGAATATTTTGGGCCTGACGAAATTACTGCCTTTGACTGTGCTGAAGCAGCTAGAGGTTGGGATGTCGCCAAAGGTGCGATCGCATCTGGTTTATATTCTGTTGTAGTTCTCGATGAAATTAACCCAGTTCTAGATTTAGGTTTGCTGGAAGTTGATGAAGTTGTACGGACACTTAAGTCTAAACCCCAGGATTTAGAAATTATTGCTACTGGACGTGCTGCACCGCAAAAGCTGCTAGATATTGCCGATTTACATTCGGAAATGAAACCTCAACACCACCCTACAGCAGAAGCATTGCTGATTGAGGGAATTGAGATTTATACGGGTGCTGGCAAAGGTAAGTCTACCAGCGCTTTAGGTAAGGCATTACAAGCTATTGGTAGAGGAATCAATCATCCTGGTTCTACCCGCGTGATGATTATGCAATGGCTCAAAGGTGGTAGCGGCTATACAGAAGACGCTGCGATCGCAGCCTTACAGCAATCATATCCAGAGGTAGTGGATCATCAACGCTGTGGACGAGATGCGATCGTCTGGCGCAATTCTCGCCAAGAATTAGACTACGTAGAAGCCGAAAGAGGTTGGGAAATTGCCAAAACTGCGATCGCTTCTGGATTGTATAAAACCATTATTTTGGATGAACTCAACCCCACCGTTGATTTAGAATTACTCCCCGTAGAACCGATTGTGCAAGCATTACTTCGCAAACCCCGTGATACGGAAGTAATTATCACCGGTCGCTGCCAAAATCAACCTTCATACTTTGATTTAGCCAGTGTCCATTCCGAAGTTTATTGTCACAAACACTATGCTAATCACGGTGTAGAACTAAAACGTGGCGTAGATTTTTAATTTGGGTGTTTGGTGTTCCCATTACCCATTACCCATTACCCATTACCCATTCCCCCTTCCTCCATCTAACTGTGTCCTTTTATTACTAATTAATAAGTAATTCCTCTCAGGCTTTTTAACCATTTTTTCAAGTAGTTTTTATTATCCACTTATAAAAAATGGTTAAAATATGCTGTTTCGTAAATTACTTACTTTACCAGCTGTTCTAGCTGTTTTAGGCAGTACATTTCCGGCTTTTGCTATTCCGTCGGAAGTGTTTATTTCTGAATTACCAGAAATTCAGCAAAGCTTACCACCAGGTTATGCAATGCGTTTACCCGAACAAATTCGCTTAGGAGATGGAAGCGATGCCTACGGCGGTAAACTACGCGATTTGCTCAGTAAACTAACTGTCAAAGTTTTTTCTAGTAATTCGCCTCGTAGTATGATTGTGGGTTTGTTCAGTTGTGAAACTACTGATACGTCTTGTTTGGTAGGCAGTTTTAGCGCCGATAGCCCCAATTCTGTAACTGCAATCAAAGAATTTTATAAACACAGACACACAGGTAAGCCAGTTTCTTTAGGAAAAAATATTCAAGGGTATTTATTAGAAGGAAATCAGCAAAACCCACCACAATCTTTTTCTTCATTGATGTGGCAACAAGATGGATTAGTTCACACAGTTTCGTTCCCAGTTAAAGAACGGCAAAATATTCTTTGGATGGGTTATTCTATGGTGCATCAGCCACCTGTTCGCCGCACCTACGCGAAGTTGAAAAGACCAAGTCCGGTATACTCGGCTGAGAAGTAAAACAGAATAATTTGTAATTCGTAATTCGTAATTACAAAGTTGTTGTTAGGGATAACCCAGATCCCCGACTTTTTGAAAAAGTCGGGGATCTAAATCTTACTAAAGTATGTGATATTTCAACCTAGCTGGGCTTGAATCAAGGCGTAAAAATAGTTTAGGCTGAAATCATCTACCTATCTTTTTTTAAGGTGAACAATGCCAGAGCCTGACAAGAACATTTTAAAAATACAGCCAATCACGCTAGTGTTGATTATCTCGGCTTTAATTCTTTTACCTCTTTTATTCGCTGGTTTTTTATCCCAGTAAATTCTAGAGCAATTGAGATTCCTTAACTCAACTGATTACCAAGCATTTGAGGAATTTGAGGAGAGCGATCGCGCTTTGCAATATGTACCAATTCTTCATCATTCGCTAAATATCCATAAATTTTAGGGTAGGGAACTCCTACCCTCTATAGATTTTGGTACGTATTAGCAATTCTCATCTGCCAATTCACTAGTTGGTCATTTCTGCAAAAAATCATATTCCCTTTATTAAGCAAGCTCTGCAAAAAGAGAATTTATCAAGTGGCTAGAGCCTACAAATTAAAGCTTTTCTCAAGATTTTCTTGTGATTTTTTTGGTCAGATAGATTATCGCTAATTCTAGGTTTCAGTATATATCTTTGTATATATATATAGTCATGCTCTAACCGTAAATCTTTCTCCCTAAGGAGACATGAATACAACTCAATTTGGTAGCTAACTTAAGAAAGTGATTATTTGACATAAGAAACCGAACAAGGTTTCCACTGGCTACAAAAGTCAAAAGCTTTAGTTAGTTAAAAGGAGTTTTCAAATGTCAGACACCAGTAAGCGCGGTTTTGCTTCTATGGATGAAGATAAACAACGCGAAATTGCTAGTAAAGGCGGACACGCTGCTCATGAAAAAGGTACAGCACACGAGTTTACCTCTGAGGAAGCCCGTGAAGCTGGACGCAAGGGTGGTGAAGCTGTAAGCCAAGACAGAGAACATATGGCTGAAATTGGCAGCAAGGGCGGCAAGAGTTCTCACAGAGGCAGCAGCAAATCAAATAATAATAATGATGAGGACGATAACGAAGAAGGCAAAGGTACTCAGGGTGGTACCAGAGAGCAACATTCTCAAGCTGGAAAGCAAAGCCACAAGAATAAATAGAGGTTAATAGGGATTGGGGGCTAGGTACTGGGTACTGGGAACAGTTTATTTTTATGCCTTTGTTGTGTGATTTATTACATCAGAGGCTAGCTTGAGAATGGGCATAGGGCATAGGGCATGGGGCATGGGGCATGGGGCATGGGAAATACAGGTTTTCATGTTTGGTTGTGGGTTTTTCCCATGAAGGGCTAACTTGAAAAAGTTATGATTGCTGAGTCGAAAGACTACTTTGTAGTTCCTAATCCCTAATTCCTAGTCCCTAGTCCCTAGTCCCTAATCCCTATTTAGGTAATACCTGGCGCAGTGCTTCTAAAAGTCTATCAACACTTTCTTTACGGCTATTAAAGCCCATTAGTCCAACGCGCCAAACTTTACCAGCTAGTTCGCCAAGACCACCGCCAATTTCAATGTTATGTTCATCAAGTAACTTACGAGCAATGGCTTTGCCATCAACTCCTTCAGGGATGCGAACAGTGGTCAGTGTTGGGAGACGATATTCTCGCTCTACGTGCATACTTAATCCAATATCTTCCAACCTATCCCAAAGATACTCTACATTTTTTTGATGGCGTTGCCAGCAGTTTGCTAGCCCTTCTTCTGCAACTAAACGCAGTGCTTCTCGTAATGCATAGTAAAGATTAATGGGCGCTGTATGGTGATAGATGCGTTCATTACCCCAATATTTACTCAGCAAGTTCATATCTAAATACCAGTTAGCAACTTTGCTGCGTCTGTTTTGCAATTTCTCTACAGCACGGGGACTCATGGTAAAGGGCGAAGCACCCGGAGAACAACCTAAACCTTTTTGACTACAGCTATAAGCAAGGTCAACTCCCCAATTATCTAAAAATATTGGCACTCCACCCAGGCTAGTAACAGTATCTACTAATAACAGCGTGCCAAATTCACGACATAAATCAGCTACCCCTTCCAACGGTTGACGTGCGCCTGTGGAGGTTTCAGCATGAACTAAGGCGAGAATTGCTGGGCGATGAGTTTCCAGTGCAGTGCGGATTTCATCTAAACTGAAGACTTGTCCCCAAGGTTTAGTAATAGTGCGGACATCTGCGCCATATCTCCCCGCCATATCTACAAGGCGATTGCCAAAATATCCCGCTACACCAATTAATACGACATCACCAGGTTCTGTGGCATTGGCTATGGTTGCTTCCATTGCAGCTGTTCCCGTACCGCTAACTGCAATTGTTAGGGGGTTTTCTGTTTGCCATACATAGCGTAGCAATGACTGAATTTCATCCATCAACGCCAGAAAAGCTGGATCGAGATGCCCAACTGGTGAAGTATTCATTGCTTGAAGAACCGCCGGATGAGCATTGGAAGGCCCCGGGCCTAATAATAAACGATTAGGTGTTGCTAAAGGTGCAAGTTGTAACCTCTGATTATCGTTGATTGATACAGTGTGGGACATGATTTTTTATAGGTTATACGGTACTTACCGCATCATAGAGCGATCGCATCACTGTTTTTTGAGTGATTCTCAGGATTCTTAATTTTGCTTATCAATGATTGTTGAAGTAAGATGCGGCATACTTTTGGCAGCATCACAATCACGATATTTCAGCGAGAATTACTGATTTAGATAACGTTGCTCTCGGTATTATGGTCTTGATGGCAGTTATCCCAGTACGGTTCGGATAAGTATTTTGCATCTCCCTCGTGATTTGGGAAAAGGGTAAGAGTGAATTCAATCCTTTTCCCCTTTTCCCTTTCCCCCTTAACCGAACTGTATTGGCAGTTATCCCCCTTTCTTTTGGCAACTACAGGAATGACACCACAAGACGCAAGACAAGAAGCACCGGCAACCCAGCGCAACCGCGAACCGATTTTAGAAGTACTTTTACAAGTATTACCTGCAAGTGGCACGATATTAGAAATAGCTGCTGGAACTGGCGAACATTCAGTATTTTTTGCTCCCAAATTCAGCCCGCGCCAGTGGCTACCCACAGATGTCAACCCGCAGTCACTCGCCAGCATTATTGCCTGGATTGAATACTGTGGCTGTGATAATATTTATCTACCGCAAACGCTGGATGTGAGAGAAGCAGTTTGGCCAGTGGAAACAGGAGTAGTCAGCGAGTGGCTTCAGACTTCACCAATTACTGCGATCGTTAATATTAATATGATTCACATTTCACCTTGGTCAGCTTGTCTAGGGCTAATGGCAGGGGCAAATCGCATCCTTAAACCAGGAGGTATCCTATATTTATACGGGCCATTTAAACGAGATGGAGAACATACAGCACCGAGTAATGCTGCTTTTGACGAATATTTACGCGCCCAAAATCCCGAGTGGGGTGTGCGTAACTTAGAGGATGTAATTGCAGTAGCTAATGCAGAAAATTTTGTCTTTAAACAGATTTACCAAATGCCCGCAAATAATCTTTCCGTGGTGTTTGAATGCTCTGCTAATGAATAAATTATTTTTGGAGATAATCATTGCTCGTTACCAGAAAAGATACTGATAAAGGTGTTTTTAGTTAGGTGATTCCAGACAATCAATCATCCAACTGACTCAAATAATATTTGTAATAGTCAATGATATTCTATATAAGCAACATACTCATTTTTCCTACCTGCAAGCTGAGTAATACTTAACATTCCTTGCTTGGGCTGACCTTGATTATCTTTAAAAGTCCAAGTATTCCAAATACCTGTTTTAGTTTGTTTGCTATCTTGTCGTTTCCAGCCGAACTTTTCAATCTGGGCAGCATAATTATTCATTAATGCTTGAGCATCAAGTTTAGTCTTTAATACAGCATAAGAATCAGCAGATGTTTTTAAATTCATGCCAAAGACTCCGCTAATTTCCACATCGGATGGAGAGACTAAAGCTGGAAGTTGTACTTTTTCAATAGATTTACTAACTGCACATTGAAATTCAGATGAACTTGTAGATGTGGAAAGTCAATTTATTATTCTGTCATCTAAAATAAACTGATGAATTATTGGCAATTTTTGACTAATTGAAAAGTACTATTTCATACAATCATAACTATTTTGCGTTACCCGCAATTAATCCGTTTATCTTAAAAAATATTAATATTTTGCTTTTTTATCAAAAAATCTAGTAACTATCAGGAGGTAAGTAGTTAAACATAATTAATTACACAAAGTCATTGCGAATGGAGCGTTCGCGTAGCATCCCGAAGGGAAGCGGAATGAAGCAATCGCGAGGGCTGGGATTGCTTCGCTTCTCTTCGAGACGCTAACGCGAAAGCTCGCAATGACTGTAATTAGTTTTGCGTGGTTACTTAAAAGAGACGGAACAAGCCTCACGTTCATTTTCAGCATATTACAGGCGTGTTCCCTATAATTATGCAAAATATATATTCAATCTTAGGTGGGTTGCTTGTGAGTAATTAATTCTTCTAGAGTAAATACGACTTTAAATTACACAATTTCACAAGATAATTATGGTTTTTGCAGGTAAAAGACCTAATAACTTAGGGGTTAATAACGGTAAATTAGCATCCTGTCCCAATACTCCTAACTGTGTCTCTAGTCAAACTACAGATACAGTTCATCAAATTGCGCCTCTGACTTTCACATCAACACCAGAACAAGCCATTACCAATCTTAAAAGTATCATTGAGTCTTTACCCAGAACTCAGATTGTTACTGAAAGTCCTGATTATCTGTATGCAGAATTTAAAAGTGCCTTATTAGGCTTTGTGGATGATGTCGAATTCTATCTTGACCGGAACGCAAATGTCATTCAGGTGCGTTCAGCCTCGCGCTTGGGTAAAAGCGATTTAGGTGTAAATCGTCAACGCATAGAAACTATTCGCGCCAAGTTTAACGAAGCTTAAATGAGCGTACGGGGGCGGGGTAGAGACGCGATTAATCGCGTCTTTACAAGCATGGGGAGAAATTCCCATTACCCATTACCCATTCCCCATCCCCAACGCTTTTCGCAATAACATTTGGTCTTCTAACTTAGCTTCAAAACGCCCATTTTCAATATCACGAATCCAACTTTGGCTCTTACCTGTTAGCTGTGCCAAATCTCTTTGGCTTAATCCTAACCTTTTTCTGGCCTCAAGAATAAATTCAACAGAAAGCCCTATTTGCGGTTTTGACTTGGTTTTGCGGTTATGATTTCGCTGCTTTTTTTTAGACTTGGCAAGTTGTTTTTTCCACTCTGGCGGCACTTCAAAATATAAAATGCGGGCATTTATTAATCGATTCCATTTACCGCGAGGGGCTGCATCGGTTAATCGCGTACCGTTACTACCATCATCAATCCAGAAATCCAATGCTGCGTCTGCGTCTTCGGGAATATCAACTAACTTTGCCCATAAAGGTTGAATTTCTAATGGGTAGGTAACGGGATCAAATATAGGTTTAAGTCCATGATAATTAAGTACTTCTAAATCGCTTTCAAATATTCTTAAGAGACGTTGGCGATTCTCTGGATGTCCAGATACTTGGCTCAGTTTTCGTTCACCGTATGCTACTCTCATGAGGGTGGGGATGGTAATGCGCTGTTCTCTACCAATTTTGGTTTTAAATAATAACCACAGCATCATTCGCGCCGCACCTTCATGTTGCTGCCAAATGCTCATGACTACATTTAATAAAGCTTTGGGTAAGGTACCATACTGATAGAAAGCAGTACGTTCTTTGCAACCTTGGCGATTGAGAAAATACTGCGCCCATTCACCAGCTTTAATTGTAAAAGTTAATCCAACTAGATGTTTGCATCCTAAATCGTCTTCTTGAAAGTGGTGCTGAATATCTAATAAATGCCACAAGCGGCTTTTTTCTAAATAGACACCTGGAATTTTGCCTTTTGCGGGTAAGTCAATAGAGGCTATCAGTTGACAGGGTTGTTGAGCGAGTTCTTTAATTAGACCTAGCTTGGTAAGTTTGCTCAAGTCCTTGCGCTTGTCTAGCCCTAGATAGTCCTCAATTTGTCGGTCATTGATGGTAAACTCTTCTTCCCAAGGCTGATCTAAATTAGTGGCATAAGCGGCATAAATTAAGTGCATACAAGCGGATCTAATATCAAATGTCTCGATCGCAGATAAAGCCTTGGCACCTTTGAGTACGCTTTCTGGCTCGGATTTTACACTATCCGTCACTCGGAATGCGATCGCACCTTTACCGCCATTAATTTGTCGTTGATAATATAACTCTCCATCCACATCAACTTGCCAAGGAAGCGATTGACGCTGGGCTAAAACGTTGCATAATTCCCAAATGACAATGGCTGAGGCAAAAGGATGTCCTTTCCCATCGGTAAATAGCTTCTGACTCGTAATGACATTAGCATCAACCTTACATCTACCCTTTTTTGCTTGATAAGGCACTGGAGAGTTTACAGGGCAAGAAAGTACACACTGCGGTGTCATATAACCTTCGCAGTCATTACACAAACTCGGATCTATCCAGTAGTCACCATCGATAACTTGAATCGCATCTTTAGGACACTGAGGAAGGCATTTGTCACACTGAATACAGCGCTTAGTAATGGCGTAGGGCATAGTATTGTAAGAGTGATTTTTAAATTGAAATGCTAAATAAAGCCGTAGATATCTACGGACTTCAGTTTTTATCTATTCCTCTCGGTGGCAAAGATGCCGAATTTTCTAGATGTTGCTAATACGCGATCGCCACAAAATTTTAATTATTTAAAAATTAATTGCTCTTGATTCCAAAATTATTTTGCTATCTGCATTGATCTATCTTAACCTTAGTAACTTTTTTAACCAAAAACCTCTGATTTTTTTGTTCATTTTGAACTATTAAATGAATCTTCACATTTGCTAAACAATTATTATACAGAGTAGCTTTCACTAACATTTAGTTACCGATTTTAACATAAATGTAACAAAGCTCTTCCTAATTTAATAGAGGATATTAGGAAAAGCATAAAATAGACTTGATTACGATAAAAACATTATTTTTTTAAGAATTCACCAGCAAAATGTAGAGATGTGACCCGCAGTGATTTGAATATATCAAAATCAGGAAAATTTGACATTATTAAATTTACTTGATAGCTGCTGTTTAAGAAAACTCTCTTTTTTTAGCAATATTTTGATAAATTTAACTTGGTGATGTGTATACAAAATATTGGCATAGAAAGAAAATATAGTCCAGGCAATAGTAAATCATAAATCAAGCTATACTTAGCTGCATCAAAATTGAGACTACTATATTCTCGTAGAGACAGAATATAGTTACTTGCTGATTTATTTTATTTACCTGAAAATCTTTGTATTTGTTGGAAATTTAGTTCATTTAGGATGCGTTAGCGGCGAGAGTACGGCATCAAATCAAATCGGATTCTTATATATATATATGTTGAAAATTTAGTTGTAATCGATGAATTGTGTATATTGAAACACAAAATATTGAGAGTACAAGCGCCCTGCACTTCATTCTGCTGGAAAAGAATAACCTAACAAATAGCTGCTGATGTTGCCTCAGTAGAGCTTGGTATTGAGTACAGAAACACTAGTACCCCCACCTGTAAGTAAATACTCGTACCCTCATAGAAATACTAGTACCTCACCATAAAAAAAAATGAAAAGCTATATCCTGCAAGGCATTTAACAGTTGAGTACATCCCTAATTAACTGCTGTTACTAGATGAGGTAGCTGATATAACACTTTTGATAGATAGAACTCAGACCAGTGTGATCAGTTTCTATCAAAGTTGTATTTGATATATGAACAGGACAAGGAGACAAAGGTAACAAGCAGGATCAAGTAAAGAGATATTTGTCAGTTCTACACAGATTGCTTATCGTTGAGAATTGCAATAATCAATAGTTAAGAACTATAAACTCTAAAGAAATTCTAAATTCTAAAGAAATTCTAAAAAATATAGCCTGATCTGAGTAGATTTAACCCAAATATCTTTTTTTCGTGATATATATCACAAAAACCCACTTAATATTCCTAACTTGTATCTAGTCGGCTAGTTGTTTCAGTCCTAATCTAAACGCGACAAACATAAGTTGAAGTAATACCTGCGTATATCAAATATCAACGAGGTTATCTGTGATTTGTAAAGATTATTGACATTTAAAACTGGAATTAACCAGATTTAAAATGCAGAACTTATACCTCCGCATTCATAGGAATATGCGGCTTTGCAGTCATGCTTATGAAATCTAAACTCTTAAGAATTCTCACAGTATTTTTATTAAGCTTAGTAGTACTTTCTCCAGCTTTAGTGGCAATAATTATAGTTTGGCAGGAACATCTAAATTTTCAGGCGACACAAAACCTAGCATATACTGTTTCAGATGTTCAACAATTCACTAATCATGGTGTCACTACCGCTATTTCTGTATTATTATGGGTGATAATTTTGGCTCCCATTGGCCTTTGTTTAGGAATTACTTTGCATAAGAGCTATGTTGCTTATCGTGCTGCTGTACTGCAAAGAAAAGTCAAAATGTTGGAAAAAATGTGGCAGCAAAATACTTATCCAGAGGAAATCATTTTATGAAACAAATTCCCCTTGGGATCATAACTTTAATTGCAGGTATCTTAATTACGCTAATTAGCTTGTGGGTAGGGCAAAATAATCATCTTCTGCCAGTTCAAGCTTCTGCACAAGCGCCTTTAGTAGATGATTTCTTTAATGTGATGGTAGCCATTGGGACTGCTTTATTTTTAGTAGTACAAGGGGCCATACTGTTTTCTGTAATTAAATTTCGCCGGCGGCGTGGAGAGACGGGTGATGGACTGCCAATTGAAGGTAGCTTTCCCCTAGAAATTTTGTGGACGATCATCCCCGGAATCATTGTGATTGGATTGGGGGTTTACAGCGTAGATGTTTACACCGAAATGGGCGGGATGGATGAGATTGGCCATCATCACGGTATGACCCACGAGTCAATGATGGCAGAACCCAAATCAAACCCCATTGGGATTGGTTCGACACCTGCAACCGAGGGTAAACCACCATCTTTAGTAGTCAACGTTACCGGAATGCAATATGCTTGGCTGTTCAACTATCCCGATAGCGATGTGAATACTGGCGAACTGCACGTTCCCATCGGTCAAGATGTATTGCTGAATATCTCTGCAAATGATGTAATTCACTCATTTTGGGTGCCTCAGTTTCGCTTGAAGCAAGATGCAATTCCCGGTCAACCTACACAGTTACGGTTCACCGCCACCAAAACTGGAACCTATCCCATAGTTTGCGCCGAACTGTGTGGTGGCTATCACGGTAGTATGCGTACTTCTGTAGTTGTCCACACCCCAGAAGATTACGATCGCTGGCTGGCAGAAAATCGCGTAGCCCAACAGCCAGAAATGGATCAAACTGTTGCCGTCAATCCGTAAGTTGCAAGGCAAAAGGCGAGATTGAATCTTTACTACTTCTATCTTTCCCTAGCCCTTAGTCTCTAAACCCTGGTTTTATGACACAATTAGAAACTCCCAAAACTACAGCAGTCGTTACCCACCACGAATTACCCCAAAAGTGGAAATGGTACGACTATTTCACTTTTAATATCGATCACAAAGTCATTGGCATTCAATATCTGGTAACCGCCTTTATTTTTTACCTGATTGGCGGATTAATGGCGATGGCGATTCGCATCGAATTAAATACACCAGATGCAGATTTTCTCGATCCCAACCTGTATAACGCCTTCATGACCAATCACGGCACATTGATGATTTTTATGTGGATTGTGCCGGCGGCGATTGGGGGATTTGGTAACTTCCTCATCCCCTTGATGGTGGGGGCGCGAGATATGGCGTTTCCCAAATTAAATGCGATCGCCTTTTGGTTGAATCCGCCGGCTGGGGCCTTACTTTTAGGTAGCTTCTTTTTTGGTGGTTCCCAAAGTGGCTGGACTGCTTACCCACCATTGAGTTTAATTACAGCCAACACTGCCCAATCAATGTGGATTTTAGCGATCGTGTTGGTGGGTACTTCCTCAATTTTGGGGGCGTTAAATTTTGTCGTCACCATCTTGAAGATGAAAGTCCCCAGTATGCAATGGACGCAAATGCCGTTATTCTGCTGGGCAATTTTAGCCACTTCAGTTTTAGCCCTGCTGTCTACTCCAGTTTTAGCAGCTGGATTAGTGCTGTTATTATTTGATATCAACTTTGGCACTTCTTTCTTTAAGCCGGATGCTGGCGGAAACGTGGTGCTTTATCAGCATTTATTTTGGTTTTATTCCCACCCCGCAGTATATTTAATGATTTTGCCCATCTTCGGCATTATGTCGGAGGTGATTCCCGTTCACGCCCGTAAACCGATATTTGGCTATAAAGCGATCGCTTATTCTAGCTTGGCAATCTGCATCATTGGTTTATTTGTTTGGGTACACCATATGTTTACCAGTGGTACACCCCCTTGGATGCGGATGTTCTTCACAATTTCCACTCTGATTGTTGCTGTTCCCACTGGCGTGAAAATTTTTGGTTGGGTAGCAACTCTGTGGGGCGGTAAAATCCGCTTTACCAGTGCCATGCTATTTGCGATCGGCTTGCTGTCAATGTTTGTCGTTGGCGGATTAGGCGGCGTAACCTTGGGTACAGCACCTTTTGATATCCATGTTCACGATACATATTATGTAGTCGGTCATTTCCACTACGTTTTATTTGGTGGTTCTGTATTTGGTATTTATGCGGGAATTTACCATTGGTTCCCCAAGATGACAGGCAGAATGATGAATGAAACCTGGGGAAGAGTACATTTTGCCCTAACTTTTGTTGGTACTCACCTCACCTTCCTACCCATGCACCAACTCGGGTTGCAAGGAATGCCGCGCCGTGTCGCTATGTATGACCCACAATTTGCCGGAATTAATCATCTTTGTACCATTGGCGCAATGATTCTCGGTATATCTGTAATTCCCTTCTTCTTCAATGCCATTTGGAGTTGGATGAATGGCCCTAAAGCTTCAGATAACCCTTGGGAAGCGTTGACTTTAGAATGGACAACCACATCACCCCCGGCGATTGAAAACTGGGAAGTACTACCAGTTGTGACTCACGGTCCCTATGATTACGGGCGCAATGATGAAGGAAAACCCACAGCGCAAACGGCTGCTTCGGTTTAACGTTAGTGGATGCGTTACGCGATCGCTAACGCATCATACGTGAACTGTTCCCTGTTCCCTCCTTAAATTTGGAAATTGGAATTTATGCAGGATTCAACTTTGAACGCCCCAGAAATAGCGTTGGGTTCAGCGGCTTCCCATGAAGAACATCAAGACTTGCGGGTGTTTGGGCTGCTGACGTTTCTGATTTCTGAGTCTTTGATGTTTGGTGGTTTTTTTGCCACTTACCTAATTTTGCGCGGTGGTGCAGCAGTTTGGCCGCCGGAAGGTACAGAAGTAGAATTGCTCGTACCAACAATTAACACCATCATCCTAGTTTCTAGTAGCTTTGTAATCCACTTAGGTGATACAGCGATTAAGAAAAACAATATCGCTGGGATGCGCTTATGGTATGGCATCACAGCGCTAATGGGGGCTATTTTCCTTGGAGGTCAGGTATATGAGTATCTGACTTTGGGATATGGATTAACTACCAACGTGTTTTCTAACTGCTTCTATTTGATGACAGGTTTCCACGGTTTACACGTATTTATAGGGTTGCTGTTAATACTTGGTGTACTGTGGCGATCGCGCCGTGTCGGTCATTACTCTGCTACGAAACATACTGGCATTGAAATGGCAGAAATCTACTGGCACTTTGTAGATATCATCTGGATTATCCTATTTACGCTGTTGTATATCCTGAGCATGTTTTAGAAGTTACGCAAGATGCAAAGCTGAAACAACCAGGAATCAGCTAACAAGATAAGTAGCCACAATTAAACTCAACTATGTAAAGTTTTTGAGGGGGAAAGGGGAAATGTTTTTCCTTTTTCCCCCTTTCAGCTTTTTAATATTCAATAAAAACCGCATTGATTACTAGAATGTCCACCGATATATATCTAAAATTGAACACTTTAGTTAAAAGATGCGGTTGATATATGAGATATCAAAAATAGGTATAAATAATATTTTCAACCGATAAAAAGGTTGTTAAAAAATAATCACAGCAGATCACAACTTCCCTACAAGAAGCTACTCCCATTTGAGGTACAGATAATTGTAATGGTGCATTTTTATGTGCTTTTACTCTGTATCTCATTTCTTGAAAAACACTGTTATTTGATATTGATGCTATCAAGAAATGTGTTTTTAATTATCACAATGAATGAATTTGATTTTTTATGAAAATTGTCATCATCCTTATGGAAAATTTCTTCAAAAAAAATTATTCATCTCCCAATCTGTATGCGGTTCTAGTTACACCATTTCAAGGTAACGGTGAATTAGATACAGCTAGTTTAAAGCGCTTAATTGAGTTTTATATTCAAAAAAAAGTACATGGACTAGCAATATTGACTGTCTTGGGAGAAGAAGCTAAATTAACACCCCAAGAACGGTTGCGTGTCGCACAAGTTATTTTTCAGCAAGTTAAAAATCGCGTCCCTGTTGTTGTGGGGGTAAGTGGAAAAGCCGATGTAGCGGCAAAATTTGGGCGACAAATGGCTGCATTAGGTGCCAAGGGGTTGTTAGTTGTACCTCCTAGCTTTTCTGATACTCAACAAGTGAAACAACACTATCAGGAAGTCGGAATTGCAACTCAAATGCCTTTAGTGGTTTTAGATTATCCTCCTTTAACGGGAAAATTATCTGTCGATTTTATTGCAAGTTTGGCGGCAGAAGTTGAGCAGGTACAGGCGATTAAATTAGAGGAAGAACCAACGCCTGAGAAAATTTGGCTATTACGTAATAGAATAGGCGATCGCTTGGCTATTTTTGGTGCATTGGGTGGTTTAAATTGTCTACCAGAACTCCAAGCAGGTAGCCACGGGTTAATGACGGGTTATGCTTATCCTGAGCATTTACTAACAATAATGGATTATTTTCACAAAGGTGAATTATTAGCCGCTGCTCAAGAGTATCAGCGTTGCTTACCTTTTCTTAGATATGAATATCATGGGGGATTAGCTGTGAGAAAAGAAATTTTATGTAACAGAGAAATCATCTCTACAGCTAAAGTTCGTAGTGACAATATGGCTGCATTATCAATAAATAGAATGGATGTTAACCTTCTGTCAATAAAATCAGTGTAAATACTCTCAATATCTGAAACAAGCGAATGTTAGAACTAAATTTATTCAGCATCAATTGTTTATCTATTTAACAAATATTAAATAATTAAAATGTCAATATTAGACAATAAAAACTCCACAATCAATCTCTACAATCACACTGCATCAGATTGGGTAAGAGAACAACCTCTGTCGCTTTCAGATTTTACAGCCCGTCCTTTTGTATTAGAAATGTGTGAGCCGATTAATCAACTACAAGTCCTTGATTTAGGTTGTGGTGAAGGTTATTGCACACGAGAATTACGCCGACGTGGTGCTGCACAAGTATATGGTTTAGATAGTTCCCAAGCCATGATTACAGCAGCAAATAAGCAAGAGTTAGAAAACCCTCTAGGAATTAAATATCAAGTAGGATGTGCTACGAATCTCCAACAATTTGGTGATGGTGAAATAGATTTAGTGGTGGCTGTTTTTCTATTTAACTATTTAACAATTGCTCAAACTCAAGAATGTATGAAAGAAGTTGCTAGATTACTTCGTCCTGGCGGCAGATTTGTATTTAGTATTCCCCATCCATCTTTTCCATATATGCGTGAAGCCGCATATCCGTTTTATTTCCAAGTGGAAGATAAAGGCTACTTCAGCAAGCGAGATCAGCTTTTTCCTGGGCGTATTTGGAAACGAGATGGTTCTTGGTTAAATGTTCAACTAATCCACAAAACTCTAGAAGATTATTTTAATTGTTTGCAGATAGCTAATTTCAATACAATGCCAATCCTCAAAGAATTACGTGTGACTCCAGAACATATTGCATTAGATGAATCATTTTTTAGTTCCTTGCTCGATTTACCACTTCATTTAGCAATTCAAGTATCAAAGTAATGTCATCTTTAGAAACAAATTATTTTCGGGAAATAACAGTTAACCATCCTCTATGGAACCATCATTTCCTCACTCGTTGTCGTACTGGAAATTTATCTCTTCCAGACGTACAAGTACTAGAACACCGATTCAGTAATCAAATAGAAGTAGAGGCTGGCTCAGTAGTGTGAGTAAAAATTTTGGCAAGGACATGAAGATTATGAACAACCGCTACGCGACGAAGATCAAATAAGTTTTTGCGACAACCAACATAGCGAGCTTGTTCACCTTGCCAACGACCAATATGAGATAAAGAATGCTCAACACAAACGCGTTCGCGGAGTTTGGCACGTCCAATAGGGGTTAATTGACGTTCTCGTAACTCTCGAAATAATTGTTCTTCTGGATGAATTGAAATACTACGTCCGCGTGGTGAACTGGTGCAAGATTCTCTGAGAGGACAGGTTGCACAAACTTCTTGTGGGAACTGAATTTTAGCACCCAAACTAAAAGGTAAAGTTACCTGATTGGGACAACAAATAGTACCATTGTCCCAGTCCAACACAAAGGCAGTTTTACCAAATTTTGTACCGTTGTGGACGACCCAAGCCTTACAGTATATACTCAATTGCTCACTACGATTTTTAACTAAGGAGCTACTCAAGTAAGCCCGGTCAATATGCAATTCGGTAAGTTCAACATCTTGTGTTTGTAAGTCCTGAGTAATCGCATCGGTTACTGATGCTTCTGGGACATTAGCTTTGGTAATACCAACAGCGCGAATCATTCCGTTGTCTAAATCTCGTAACACATGACGTTTATAGCCATCAATTTTCTGGCTACGGCTTTTACGTCCATGTCTCATCTCTTCGTCTTCAACTGAAATACGTCGTTCTTTGGCAACACCAGAGCGCAGTTTTACCTCACCATTGGCATCAACTTCCACATCCTGTGTTTCGATTTGTCTTGCTGTTTCAAGAGTTGAACGAAGTAGCGGATGTTCATTTTCAGTAGGCTGTGTTTGAACAAAAGTCTCAACTCTCTCTAAAGCATCCAGTACAATCCCCAAGGCCAAATTTTTCTGATCTGGGTCATCCCAGTTTAAGTCTAAAGCCGCTTTCAAGCTTGAAGTTGCAACCATATCTACCCCAATATCTTGTGCAACTTCCGCCAACCCCCTCCCCTGCTGGACAGCTATCACGCCAATCGCTTTTTTGAGCGCGTGACCCAATAAATTATATGTATCTTCAACCTTCGATGCTCCCCACAAGGGGCTGGAATCAAGCGCTGCCCGTAATTGCCTTGAGCCAAAACCCTTGCTCTGTTCTGCTAGTTTTACTGTTTTCTCAATTAATCGTCGGTCGAGTCCTTGGATAATCAGTGCTGTGCGAAACCTGGCAAGTGTCGCTTGAGAAAATGGTGCTTGCTCACAATCAATGCAATCAAGCACTAACTGCCAACGTCTATCCATGAGCAACGCTTCAATCGCTTCCGCATCGGATGCTCCTGTATAAGCTTGTAAGATTGTCACTAATGCCAGTTGTGCTGGAGGTACTGGTGGATGCCCTTTGGGAGAATCTGCATAAAGCTTGCTCAGTTCTTCTTGAAATTCCTCATCAAATAACTGATGACGGTATTGCCGCAAGAACGTGAATAGCTTTGCTCTTTTGATCCGCTTGACGATTTTTTGCTCTTGAGCGTTAAGTTCGGTCGGTGGATGCCAATGGACTGGACGCATAGGTATACTCTCGGTCTTTCATGCATCTGTGTAACATCGAATATACCTGAAACTTGAGCGCACTTTTCCTTGAGAGTTGATTAAATCTCTATATTCCATTACTAATGGCTACAATCATTACCTGATAAGATTTTGCTCTATTTTTACCTTCATCCTTTTACTCTATATCAGCTTGATTTGCTTTCGTTTCTCCATTACTGAATCGGTGTTCTAGCTGTGCAGATGTACAAATTCTCTAAGGAATTTAACCGGATTCTTGCCAGAATTTTATCATGCTGCTCAGATGAAGCTGCTCAGTTAGTCATCTTAGATAACCTATTTGATGAAATGGGACAGGGAGATTTAAGTCAATCCCATCCAGAATTATTTCGGCGGTTTACTCGTACCCTGGGTATTGATGATAGTACTTTAGCAGCATTACCAACTGCACCAGAAACTCGTGCTTTAATTGAAACTTACTTGAGACTTCCATTTCAATATGGTTACTTAGCTGCGTTGGGTGCAGTTTGTTATGCTTCCGAAGGAATTGTTAGCTCGTTGTACACGCAATTATATAGGGGAATTTTAGGTTCAACGCCATTACCCAAAGAATCATTGATATTTTTTGAAGTTCATATTGATGTCGATGATAGTCATGCAGCGAAACTAGCTGCAGTCCTAGATCCTCATCTCAATAATTATGATGAGAATATTAATACGCAGACTAAACAAGCTATTTTAGACGCAATGGATGCGCGTTTGCAATTCTTTAATGGTATTGAGCGTCAAATTTACGAACAAGGCAGATGCAATAACAAATATATAGAGCATGATAGAGTATCTCTCTCGTATGCAATCTAATGATTGAGTAATTTTGTGAGATATTATCTGTTTTGAGTGAAGAAGATAAACCCCGATAATAATGTCAAAAATAGATGTGAGTTGAAAGTATTATCGATGGTATGAATGCAATTATTTTATGGAGAATACCCTGAATTAAAGTTGCTATTTAAAATTGGGGAAAATATCAAAATGCTTGTAATAAGTCTGAGTCAGCCAATATAAAGTAATCTACGAAGTCTAGTTGTGCAATTTATCAAGATTGCAGCTAAGAAAATTTTATGGTTGATTTAACTTTACTGGAATCTCAATTACAAATTCTGTTCCGTGACCTAGCTCTGATTTTAAACTAATTTTTCCTTGATGTTCCTCAATTATTTGATAGCTAATTGATAATCCTAAACCAGTTCCTTTATTTACTGGTTTGGTTGTAAAAAATGGATCAAAAATTTTAGCTTGGATTTCTGGCTTAATGCCAATGCCGTTATCAATAATCGTAATTTTAACGGTCGCTAACTCTGTTATTTCGGTTTTTATAATAATTTGTTTCTCTTGAGCTTTGTTGTGCTGTTCTAAAACAGCATCAATGGCATTATTTAGAACATTCATGAATACCTGATTCAATTCCGCAGGATAACATTCAACTAAGGGCATATTACTGTAATCCTTGACAATTTGAATATCTTGCCTGATGCGATGTTTTAAAAGTAATAGAGTACTTTCAATGCCTTCATGAATATTCACCTTCTTGCTACCAGCTTGGTCGAGGCGGGCAAAGTTTCGCAATGATAAAATCATTTCGCTAATCCGCTCAGACCCGATTTTCATTGATGTGAGAATTTTTGGTAAATCCTCAAGAATAAATTCTAGATTAATATCGCTAGCTTTGTCCTCAATGACAGCATTAAATTGGGGATATTCTTGTTGATAGGCTTGAATGAGAGCTACTAGAGATTGAATGTGACTATCAAGGTATTTAAAATTACCTTGCATGAAATTTATAGGATTATTGATTTCGTGAGCTAATCCTGCAACCATGCGACCCAAACTAGACATTTTTTCTGTCTGCACAAGTTGCACTTGGGTGGTTTGTAATTGCTTGACAGTATGTTCTAATTGTTTCGCTTGTAATTGAGCGTTAATAGTTGCTGTAGTGAGTGCTTTGAGATTATTGTATGCCTTGGAATGGTAACGAATCCGAGCAATTAACTCAACTGGATCTGGCAACTTAATTAGATAGTCATTCGCCCCTGCAGCAAAGGCTTCTGCTTTTACTTTTGCTTCTTCTTTACTAGACAGCATGACTATAGGAATATCGCGTGTTGCGGGATGGGAACGAAACCAACGCAACAACATTAATCCATCCATTTCTGGCATCACCAAATCCAGTAAAATTACTGTAGGCGATAGAGCGATCGCCTCTTGGATGGCTTGTGTGGGGTCACTTATATAGTGAAATGAAATTTTGGGATCGCTAGACAGAATTTGACAAACAGCTTCACCAATAATTAGCTGATCGTCGATTAACATTACAGTGGCTTTATCTGTAGCGATATCTTCCCTATAAAAAGCAGTTTCCGAATTATTTACTGGAGGATAATTCGGTACGGTTTTTTTGATATCTGACGATATTGCTCGTAATTCTAGGTGTGTGACCATATCAAAGTATTAGTAAATCTAAACTAAGTGATTAGTTGTATTAATATTAACCTATTTTTCAGTGTTGAATAGAAATGTGTTTTTTTGTAAAAAATCAGTAATTTCTCTAACTTAAAAAAACATATTTTTTGAGTCTATAAAACCAATTTGTCAGAGTATTTTCTAGTGCAAATCAAAGATAAAATAATGTTTTAATAGTGAATTTACTGAGATTTATTGATAACCTAAATTAAGATTAGCCAGCAGATATAGATTTGATACAAGCTGAGGCGATCGCATCGACTGGTAAAATCTCTATAGCCGCATTTAATTCTGCTGCGGCTTTGGGCATACCGTACACAATAGAAGTTTTGCTATCTTGGGCAATGGTATGCCATCCAGCATCTCGCATCATTTTTAAACCTTGAGCGCCATCTCTACCCATACCTGTGAGTAGGACTCCTACGCCATTTCCACTCCAGTTTTTAGCTGCACTTTTAAAAAAAACATCAATTGAGGGATGGTAGTAGCAATCCAAGGGTTCTTCTTCATACTCAAAAGTTAGGTTGGGACGCATTACAAGATGATGATTTCTACCAGCTAGTAAAACCTTCCCCAGTTGCACAGAAGCACCAGGATTAGCTATTTGAACGGATAATGAAGTTTGCTCGTTTAACCAAGCGGCAAAATTGGCAGTAAATTGGGCATCTAAATGTTGAATAACAACTATTGCACTCGGAAAATCTTGAGGAAATTGCGAGAGAATTTTCGTTAAAGCTTGCGGCCCACCTGTAGAAGCACCAATGGCAATTAATGATGGTAAATTATTTGGTTTATTTACTATTCTTGGACGGGGAGATTTATCAATTAATTTGGCGATAGTAGAGATTTTTTTCAGTAGTCCGGTGCTACCTTCTGTAGGCGTATTAATAGCATCTAAAGCGCCATAAGACATTGCTTCAAAAACTTTACCAGCGTAACGGCTAACACTAGCAGTCACCATGATAATTGCACAAGGCGATCGCTTCATGATGTGCTTGGTGGCTTCGACTCCATCCATATTGGGCATCAGCACATCCATTAAAATTAAATCAGGAGTATCAGCAGCACATTTATTGATAGCTTCTACACCGTCGTAAGCAATCCAGGCAACATCATAATCTGGTATTTTGGCGATGGTTCGGCGTAGGACTTCTACAGCCATTACCATATCGTTAACAATGGCGATTTTCATGGAATGGGGATTGGGGATTGGGGATTGGGGACTGGGGACTGGGGAATGGGAAAGGGGGAAGGGGGAAGGGGTAATTGGTTTAGTTATGAGCCTAAAATCCAAAATCTAAAATCTAAACTCAGAATCAGGGTTCGCCTATTAGGTCTAGTACGGCTTTGAGCAAGGTATCATCATGAAAACTACTCTTTGTCAGATAGTAGTTTGCACCTGCTTCTAAGCCATGAATTTTATCTTCTTCTCGGTCTTTGTAGGAAACGATAATTACAGGTGTATGCTTTAATTTTTCATGGCTTTTAATTTGGCTGGTGAGTTCAAAACCATTCATTCTGGGCATATCAATATCTGTAATAATCAAATCATAATCACTACTGCGAATGGCGTTCCATCCATCCATACCATTAACTGCTACTTCGACTTTATAACCTTTGTTTTCTAACAGTTTGCGCTCCATTTCGCGGACTGTAATTGAATCATCTACTACCAGCACGTGTTTGTAGTTTTTGACGGCTGCTTTTTGAGTAGTGTGATTTACCTGGCTGATTTGTCCGCTAGAAAGCACTTTGGCAATGGAACGAACTAAATCTTCAATATCAATAATTAATACTGGCGAACCATCATCGAGTAAAGCAGCGGCGCTGATATTGGGAACTTTACCCAAACGGGGGTCGAGGGGTCGCACAACTAAACTACACTCGCCAATAAATCGGTCAACTACGACACCATAGCGACTGAGGCGATCGCTAATAATGACGACTGGGAGTAATTCGGGATTTTGTACCTGTGCTGGTAATTCTAAAACTTGATGGGCTGAGATTAAAGCGATCACTTGCTCATTTAGCATAAAAAATGGCTGATTCTCAGATACCACAATTGCTGATCTGGGAATCATGATTAACTGATCGATACGTGCTAAACCAAAGGCGTAGGGTTCATTGGCAATTTCTACTACAAGAGTTCGCAGTACTGACAGCGTCAGGGGTAGCTGTAGGTAAAATGTCATACCTAAGCCTAAATTAGAAGCAGCCCGCAAATTACCGCCAACTTCCCGGACTGCGCTATGTACTATATCTAATCCCACACCTCGCCCAGAAATTTCTGTGACTGTTTTGGCTGTAGAAAATCCAGGTAAAAATAGAAACTCCATTAACTCAGCTTCAGTGAGTTTTGCAGCCATTTCTGGTGCAGTGAGGTTTTTTCTGACAATCTCCTGGCGCAAAAATTCTAAATCTATTCCTCGCCCATCATCAGAAACCGTAATTAACAGCATTCCAGCACGGTGGACAACTTCTATGCGAATTGTGCCGGTTTCTGGCTTCCCTAGCGCTAAACGTTCTTGGGGTGTTTCAATACCGTGATCTATAGCGTTACGGAGAAGATGAGTTAAAGGCCCTTCCAGACGTTCGAGAATGTATCTATCTACCAGTGTGGACTTCCCAGTAATTTCTAATTGAATGCGTTTGCCTAATTGTCTAGACATATCACGCACCATGCGCGGGAAACCTTGTCCAGCTTCGCCAAAGGGACTCATGTGAGTAGCGATAACTTGGCGATATAAGCGATCGCTTAAATTAGTAGAACGCTGGCAAAATAATTCTATTTCATTGTGGCGATCGCCTAATCGCTGGCGGCATTCACTAGCTATTTGCGATACTGCACTCATTTGCTCTTGGATTTGGCGTTCGATTAAATGCCCAAAATGTTGTTTATTTAATAGCTCTTGTAATCCTTCTAATAAGCCGGATAACTGAGTATGGTTAGTTTTGAGTTTCAGTAGAGAATCAGCAAAACCTTCCAACCACTTGGACTCAACTAAAGATTCTCCAGCTAAACCCATCAAGGAGTTGAGATTTTCTGCACCTACCCGCACAACTCGGTTTTGTATGGTTTCAGGTTTTTCTCCTGAGTCGAAAACCTGAGATGGAGACACAACCCAAGGAGATTCTGCTGCTGCCTGTGGTGGCGGAATTTCTGCAGGTACAGCTTGACTAACAGGCTGAGAATTGCCAATATTTGCGATCGCACTGACTAAAGCTTGAATACTGGCTTCATCTGGTAATTGTGGGTTAGGATTACCTTCGCAAGCTTCACCTATATGTAGCAGCATATCTACAGCCGCTAGCAGCACATCAATATTAGTTGCATTTAACTTAATTTCTCCCGCCTGTGCTGCGACAAAGCAATCTTCCATCGCATGAGCTAAGGTAACAACGGAATTAAGTTGTACAATCCGCGCCGCGCCTTTAATAGAATGAGCCGCACGCATCAAAGCTGCTAAGTCTTCGTGGTGGTGAGATTGATTTTCTAGTGCTAAGAGGCGATCGTTTAAAATAGCAACCTGGGTTTTTACTTCCATGCTGAATAAATCCAGCATAGAAAAATTACTATAATCTGTTTGTTTTGTCATCGATACACCTTTTTGTCCAAGGTGGTAAATAATAATTCCTCATCCAAATAGCCGAGACTCTTCTCACGCCAATAAAAAAAACCTTTGGTAAAGTGGTGAGTTGCTGCTGTCATACTATTTGGAGTATCTCGTAATTCACGTTGCTGAAATCGCTGAATTCCATAAAGTTCATCTACAGAAAACACCCACACACTACCTGCTTTTTCCACTACCGCCATGCGTGGATAGACGACAGGACTCAAAGTTGCAGTTGGGGTATTAGCAGTTTCCAAATTCAGCAAATGAGTTAACGAGATACACAATTGTAATTCGCCGCGAATATTGACCAATCCTCGTAATATTTGATTACTTCGATGGGGTAGAGTATGAATCAAAGTCGGCGATATGCTTTCTTTAAAAACTTGCGTAGACAGCGCCAGCCATTCTCCTTGCAAACGAAAGATAACAACTGTCAAAGTTTCTGCAATAGTTAAAGTTTTAGCATCTGCCCGTTCCTGAGAAAATAGCTCAGTTCGCTCATGGCGATAATTTTCCGGTATAGTGCGCTCTAGTAACTGACGACCAATATTTGAATATACAGGACAGTTACGACAATGAATAAAATTAGGTAACTCTGGACAAGAGCGATCGCCAGCAATACCGATGAGATTATAACAATTATTCATAGTAGAAAAAGAAGCAGAGGAGCCTTAGTATGCAAGGGGGCAGGGGGCAAGGGAGAAATTTCTATTACCAATTACCAATTACCAATTACCCATTACCCATTACCTATTAACTAATTGCCCTAACTTTAAACCGCGAAATTTCTTGCCGTAAACCTTGAGCAACTTGGTTAAGTTGAGAAATCGTATTATTAATTTCTCTCAAAGAACCAGCAGTCTGAGCAGAAGTACTGCTTAATTGTGTCATCGCTTCACTAATTTGTTGCGCTCCTTGAGATTGAGTTTCCATCCCTTGACTAACAACTTCAAACCTGGGTGACAAATCTTGTACTTGCTCAATAATTTGTCCTACCTGAGTGCTGATATTAGCCACATCTTCCACACTTCGTCCTACTTCTGTGGCAAACTTATCCATTTCCATTACGCCTGTAGAAACGGAAGATTGCATTTGTTTAACCATCTGTTCAATATCAAGGGTAGCAACTGCGGTTTGGTCGGCTAAACGGCGAATTTCTCTCGCAACAACAGCAAAACCTAAGCCATATTCCCCCGCTTTTTCAGCTTCAATAGCTGCATTCAATGACAGTAAATTTGTTTGGTCTGCCACTTTAGTAATTGTGAATACAATATTGTTAATATTGTTAGCTTTCTCACTAATTACTCCTAACCTCGCAGCAATAGAATTAGTCGCCTCTGCTAGTTGGCGCATCGTTGCTTCCATTCGCAACAAATCTTTTTGACTATCGGTAGCTGCAATTGTTGTACTTTGCGACATAGCCGCTACTTCTTCCATTGTTTTTACAAGTTCTCTAGAAGTCGCGGAAATTTCTTTCGCCGCTGCTGCTACCTGATTTGTTGAGGCTACTTGCTCTGTTAATGTGGCTTCTAATTGTTTACCCGATGCTGCTATCTGTGTTGCGGAAGAAGTTGCTTGAATCCCAGATTGTTGTACTTGTCGAATCAGATTACTGAGGTTTTGTGCCATATCTTTTAAAGTAGACATGAGCTTACCAATGACATCTGTGGAATTAGATTCAACCTCAACTGTTAAATCTCCAGCAGAAACCTTTTCTGCTAAAGTAAAGGCACTTTGTAAAGAACGGCTCAAAGCTCTACCAGGAATAAGAATAATAGCAAGGCAAACTGATATTACTGTTAATATAATACATATCAAACTACCAACAATAACTAAATCGGAAAAACTTTGCAGTTGATTAACTTCTTTTTGGTGCTCTTTTAAGTTTTCATCTTCTGCTTTGAGCATTTTATCAATTTCTTGATTAACTTGATCCATAAGCTTTTTTCCCCGATTTTCAGAGAAATAGGTCAGCAACTGTTTATCTTGCCCATTCTTTTTCATTTGAATTGTTGTTTCTGACAGATGAATCTTTTCTTTTGATAGTTCTAAAATTTTATTAAATGACATACTGTGTGAGCTATCAGCTTTAAATTCTTTACTCAATTCATTCAAAACAACACTTATTTGTTCTTCTGCCTTATAAAATGGTTCTAGATATTCTTCTTGTTTTGTGATAATAAATCCTCGCTGTCCAGTTTCAGAGTCAACTAGGAGTTTCTCCAATTCTTTTAAATTCGCTTTTAAAGCGTAGCTTTTACTAACTGTATTTGCATTAGCTAATAACTCTTGATTGGTTCTTTTGGTAATATATGTTGTCACGCTAGCCAAGATAACAATTAGACCACATCCAGCTACTACAAATTGATTAAGTTTTAAACCTTGTTGCATATATTTATTGTGTCCTCAAATAATACGAAATATATTTAGTTAATTGAGAGAAATCTATAATTAACAAACAAAACATCTAGGCAGAGACACACCTTGTAAATGCAAGCGTTCCCATGCCAGCTATCAGACAAACAACTTATAAATAAAAGATAAATAACTTAACAATTCATCACGTTAAAACTGTACTAACACAGCAAATATCATCTTGATTGCTGATTATGCAGCCGATGAATGCGTTGCCAAAGCAACTCAGCATTAACCATATCTCCTTGATGTTCTCGCAATAAAGCTAAATGAATTAATGCTTCTTCGTGATTTGGTTGCAGATAAATTGCTTTTTGGAAAGATGCTGCTGCTTGTTCATTTTCACCCATTGCTTGTTGCACTTGACCAAGCAAGACATAGCCTTCGACACTGGCCAAATTTTTTTGGAGATAGTCCTGGCAAAGTTGACAGGCTTGTTGCAAAGAACCTTGATCGGCTAAAGTTCTGGCAGCATCTAGCAAGTTTTTCTCGGGAATTGGTGGTTGTTGGGGTTGGCGATGGTGAGCAATACGCTGTTTGGGTGAAATGGGATGATGCTTTTTGCGATCGCCTGAGTTACTTTTGGCTACAGAACGAGACACATTCGTTTTACGATAGGCAAAGGCCAAAGAATGAGGAACCAAGGTAAAGCGCGAATTCAGTAACAAACCTGTTTCCGCATGACCAACAAACAGCAAACCATCCTGAATTAGTAACCGTTCCAAGGTGCGGATAGTGCGTTCTTTGGTGCTGGGTTCAAAATAAATCAACAAGTTGCGGCAAAAGACAACATCATAGGATGCTGCACCCAGCAGAAAATCGGTATCAGCTAAATTACCTTGGCGAAAATGCACTAAATTTCTTACCTGTTCGCACAGTCGATATCTCCCTTCAGTTGGTTGAAAATAGCGTTCTTGGAACGATAAACTATTGCCGCGAAACGAATATTTATCGTAAATCGCTCTTTGAGCCGTTAACAAGCATTTTTTACTAATATCAATCGCATCAATGTGAAAATTAGCCGGATTTAACCCAGCCTCCAAAAGTGCGATCGCAATTGAATAAGGCTCTTCACCAGTAGAACATGGCACACTTAAAACCCGTAATACTCTTTTAGGCTGATTTCTTAACCACTCTGTTTGAATAGATTTTTGTAAAAAATTAAAAGATTCCCGCTCCCGAAAAAACCAAGTTTCTGGAACAATTACACTATCAATTAATGCTTCCCATTCTGCTGTAGATTCCTGCACTCTTTCCAAATAGGAGGCTATTTCTGTAATGTTCCCATCCGCCATTCTCTGCTCAATAGCCCTAGCAATACTAGCAGCACCTATTGAGTTTGCATCTAAACCAATTCTTCTTCTCAGTAAAGCTTCGCCATCAGAATAAATCATTATCAATATTGGTACAAAATTAAATTTATTGTGCTTAATTCATTCTGTTTAGCTACGTCCAGCTTATTTTAGATAATGAAGTCCACAGGTAGGGGCAAGGCACTGCCTTGACCTGATAATTATTTGTACTTACTTCTAGTAAAAAATGCAGTATTTAGGAAATTCCAAAAAATAAATTATTCAATTTCATTCATAAAAAACGAGTTTACCTCCCCCTGCTCCCTGCCCCCTGCCCCTCTGCCTAAATATTTAGCTAGCTGGTAAAAGATAAACTTGTTCCGCTTCTGATAACAAATGTTCAATCTGCAAACATTGAATCATACCTTGCTCATCTAAAATCATCTTACCCAGATAAGGAGTTGAATTTATCTGAATATTAGTATCAACCAATTGTATTTCTGATTGCTGCAACGTTTCTACAACTCGTTCTGCCATCAAACCTACAAAAGCCGATTTTGAAGGAGACTTTGCAGCATCTCCTCGCCAATAATTCACCAGAATCATGCGAGAACTCAAGTGTTCACAGCAGGGTTTACCTTGTATCAACAGACATAAATCTAACACAGGAACAATTCGCCCTCGATAATTAAACACACCAGCTAAATGTTCAGGTGCGTGAGGCAGGATTTTCAGGGTGACAAGTGGTAAAACTTCTACAACCTGCTGACTCGCTATAGCGTAACGCTCATTATTTAAGTAGAAGAGTAACATTAACATTTATACACCTCACCCAACCACAAGAAAGAGTTTTCGTTATTAAGATAGCCTTAGTTATAGCAAGCAGCAATAAGAGTTTATTTATAAATATTTTTGTATGGTATAGTATACCAATTTGAAAAAAGAATGCGACAGATTATAGGGTCAAGGCACTGCCTTACCTTCTAGAATCTTATTGATGTGTCGCCAACATTATTTGATTTGGTATTAGGCGCTTATTTTTAATATAATTTGTCACGAAATAACTATCCTAGCGCCTAACCCAGCATCCATACTGCGATGCATTACTTAACTTTAGCGAGATTTAGATTCCCGACTTTTTCAAAAATTCGGGAATCTGGGTAACAACGCAGTGCTACTAACTTTCGGGCTTTTTCTTTTCTTTCAGCATCGCCGCTGTTTGGAGATCTAGCTGGCTCAATATTTGGTAAACTCTTCCTCGAGAGTGATATACCTCTGCATATTGAGGATTAATCTTCAAAGCTTGATTGTAATCATCTATAGCAGAAAGATATTTTTTAAGTTTAGTCTTAGCCATACCTCGGCGTACATAAGCTTCAATCTCCTTAGGATTCAACTGTAATACTTGTGTGCAATCAGCTAATGCTCCTTGAAAATTTTGTTGTTCAAAGTTTTGCTTTCCAGATGCCATTAAACTTTCAATAGCTTTTTGACAAGTTTCTGCAGCTTTATCAACTATTCCTGCTAATTGATATTGTTCATAGGCTTGTAACCATTGTTTTTGTTTTTCAAAATCTTTCGCTAGGTATTCAGCTCTTTTAGCTGTATTATTACTATTCAGCCAGCAACGTTTTTCATCATCAAATCGCCTCAGTTGATGCCATTGCTGCGCTGCATCCTCCCACTGTTGTTTTATTTCCAAAAGTCGAATTTCACAGATTTGCTTTTTTTCTAAATTCCCTGCTTGTTGCCAACAGTTTGCAGCTGGTTGCCACTGTTCATATTTCTCAAATAATTCAGCAGCCTGCTTATATCTTCCAATAACTTCCCATTCTCTCGCTGCTTGTGCAAATTGGCCTTGTGCTTCTAATAAATGAATTTCACAAATTTGCTTCTGTTCAAAATTACCTGCTTTTCCCCAACAGTTTGCTGCTGATTGCCATTGCTGAACACGCTGGAAAAGTTTAGCAGCAGTTTCCCAATTTTCTAATTCAGCAAAAATTTCCGCAGCTTCTTGATATTTACCTTCTTTATGTAGTTGTTTAGCCCTTGCCTGGGAATATTTTAATCTATCACCTGATTTTTCAAAACATTCAGCAGCTTGTAGATAAAACTCAGCTTTTAAGTAATATTCTCCACGTTGCTGCCAATCTTGAACTTGTGTACCCGAACGATTTTCTGCAACTGTTTGCATATCCTGAATTGTGTAGTGGTTGATTAGCTCTGGTTGCTGCCAAAATTCCGAAATGTTTTCTTCCCACACATTTAAAATCCGACGAGCACGAGTTACCGCCACATACAGTAAATTCATTTCTAATAATAACCCTGGTGTTTCATGCTCTTGTAATCGAGAAGGTTGTTGTAAAGCTCTTTGCCATAAATCCCGGCGACACTGGAAAAAATTTACTAAAAATATAGTATCAAACTCTAAACCTTTAGCTTCTTCAATAGTAAACACTAAAGAAGATTTAAAAACTTCTCGCAGATGTTCTCTTTCTGGATTAGTTCTGACTAAAATAGCATCACCTGGATGCAAAGTTTGAAGTATAGATCCAAGCTGTTTATAAGAACCAGCAACTATGCGAGTCGGTTCACCATAATTACTAATAGCTTGAGTGTTTTTATAAGGATAAGATGTATTTAATAATCGATAACGTACTCGCAATATTTGATTAGCTAAATTCACTAATGAACCAACACTGCGAAAGTTAAATGTAAAGGTTTCTTGCAGAGGTTGTTGTCGTCCGTGGTGAAAAAATCTGGTTTTCAAGTCTTCCCAGCGAAAACCGCTAGGACTAATCATTTGGTGTAAATCACCAGCAAAAAACAAATTACCAGTGGGTGCAATTAGTCGCATGATAAATTCCAACTGTAATTCCGTAAAATCTTGCACTTCATCACAGACAATTAACCGATAATATTGAAGATTTTTTTCAGTGATAATTTCTAAGGCTCTACGAGTCAAATCTATCTCATCAAACCGCCCACTTTCTTTAATTTTTCTTTGATACCAATAGGTAAATGCAGAGTAAAAATTAGCGCGTCTACTCAGTTGAATAATACTTGAGCGTTTAGCGCCTAAATGTTCATACTCAGATTGGCTTAAATAATCTGAATCTAAAGCAAGTTGGCTGCCTTTAATAATGCTACGAATTTCATTCCAAACTAAAGCGGTGGGATATCTTTGACGTTCTTTATGTAAATAAATTTTTTCAAATATATGAAAATTTACTTCATCCTCTGGTAAATAACTCTGTCCAGTTAGCTCAAGAATTTCTAAACA
Source organism: Nostoc carneum NIES-2107 (assembly GCA_002368155.1). Classification (GTDB taxonomy): domain Bacteria; phylum Cyanobacteriota; class Cyanobacteriia; order Cyanobacteriales; family Nostocaceae; genus Aulosira; species Aulosira carnea. Next base: position 5,927,136 of record AP018180.1, on the reverse strand, counting down.
TAAGTCCCTTAAGGTTTTAAACTGAAACAGAGATGTAACTGCAGGATTATTAGTCCCTAATAATTGATAAAACTGTTCTTTAGCATTATTTACTAATAAAGGATTGTAAGCAACATACAGCCTTTTACCAGATTCTGGATACTGTAAGTAATCATATAAAATACGATGTATGGCTACTGTAGTTTTACCAGTTCCAGCACTACCTTTGAGAAGAATATCAGCATTTTTTGTAGCTAGTGCATATTCTTCTGGAGTGAGTTTTAATTGTAAATCTACATCCTGATTAATAATAGCTCGTTGCCAATCTTCAGGTGAGTCTATAATTAACCACTGGATATTACCTAATAATTCATCTCTATGTTCTGATGAAATTACTGCATCTAAATCTTCATCTTCTAATAGAGCTAATTCTAGTGTGTCACGTTCAGCTTGCGGCAGTTCATGCAAATTTGATTCTATGTTACCTAAGGTATTAATTATTTCTCCATCTAACCAAGTTGCATCCGGAGTTCTTTCTCTAGCTGCTTTTCTAGGAACATCATCATGATCCAAACAAATATCCTGAATAGCAATGTAAACTTCCGCCTCTCCTGTTTCAGGCTGTCTTGATTTGTTGTAAGTAAAAATTAGACGACTAGCACGATCAATCCTTGCTTCCCAAACCCTTTTAGTAATTCCTTTAAGCCGTTTAACCCTCAATCCACCATTAAACTGCCGCCGTCTTAGCTGATTAATACAATCCCAAGTTTTTTGTCGGACAGTATTACTAATATCTTTTCTTAAAAACTTAACAACATCTGGATGTAGGACGATAGAGAGCATAATTTTAATTGTGTCAGCTTCAATAAATTAGTCAAAAAATACATAGATAAATAATTAATATTTGTCTAACCGTGATTAATTCTAAATTGCCAAGTTAAATTTGCGATCGCCCATACCCAAACAGAGCAAATATGGCTGACTTTCTAGAACTAATAAAATTGTTCATCCATTGCTTTTAACATTCTCTCAATCTTCTCCATCGCCAAGGGTGATGGTTGAGAGCGTTTATTTTCCCAACGGTTAATTGTTGAATATGTAACACCTAAAGAGGCTGCAAACTGTTCTTGCGTTAGCCCAGCCACAAGCCGCAGCCTCCGGATAAGCTGTCCTACCTCTGGCTGATTTCTCACCAAGGGTTTTTTGATATTCATTTACCTTTTCAATCCGCTATCTCAAGTAGCTAATGCTATATTATTTGCTACATCCTAACTATGTTTAAATGCCGCAATCATCAGTAATCACTCGTAATTAAAAGTTGTTTCCCATCTCCCCAACTTTTTTAAAAGTCGGGGAGCTAAATCTTGTTAAAGTTAAGTGACATTCTGACTTAGCGTGTGTTAATGTCAGCGTAATACACCTTTGAAAGTAGTTTAGATGTGTTATGCATAAGCCGTAACACATCTTACATAAAAATTAGATTTTTTCTGAATTAAAATTAGAGTTATGTATATAAATTTTTAATAAAAAATAATAGTAAATATATGGAATATTAAAGCAGAGACGCGAAATTTCGCGTCTCTAAAACTAATTTTGATCAAGTGGAGTGTGGGTGTAACAATTTTTGGGACAAGTCCTAGCGCAAGCTTGGCAACCAATACAATACTCTGGATGAATGATAGACATAACTTTACGCTCTATTTCCTCATTCTCCTCATCTTCCACAAACTCGCCATCTTCGTTTAATGCTCGCAGAATTAGCACATTCCGACCACAAGCTTTAAAACATCTACCACAGCCAATGCATTTATCTTGGTTAATATCTTGAACAAATTGGGGTGTCCAAGCTTTTCCCCCAAATGTTAAACCAGTAAGTATTGCCATAGTGTAATTTTCCGTAATTGCCAGGGACAAATCAATTCAAAAATGCTTGACTACAGTTAACAGTCAACAGTCAACTGTTAACCGTCATCACTTAAACTAAATAAGGTTCTTGGTGAGTGCGAATCGTGCAATCAGAACGGGGGTAGGTAACACAGAGGACAATAAATCCTTTCGCCATCTGATCATCATCAAGAAATACCTGTTCCGATTGATCAACTTCGCCTTCAACTACTTTGGCGACGCAACTAGAGCAAGAACCAGAGCGACAGGAAAAGGGTAACTCTAAGTCTTGTGCTTCAGCAGCATCTAGAATCGTGGTATTTTCATCAACAGGAATGGTAATGTCGATCGCTCTCTTTTTATTGATCAATCTCACTTGAAAAGTTGTCATTGTCATATCCTCCAAAATAAATAAAGGTTTCAGTAATCAGCTACAAGGTACGCCAGCAGGGGAACAATTACCTGCTTGGAATGATTTCCCACAACCACAGGTATCAGTGGCGTTGGGATTGCTAAACTTAAATCCGCTTTCCAGTAAGCCATCGACAAAATCAACCACAACGCCTTCTAGTAATGGCGCGCTTTTTGAATCAACGTAGATGCGTAACTTACCTTGCTGCATCACTATGTCATCGGCTTGCGGAGCGTTGATAACTTTGATGGCATATTGATAGCCACTGCAACCGCCATCCTCAACAGCAACACGGATACCGCGTTGAGTAGCATTTTCATCTTTATTTGAGGCTAAAAGAAAGGTACGCAGACGGAATTCTGCTGCTTCTGTTAATGTGAGAGTCATAATTTGGGGATTGGGGACTGGGGAGCAGAGGAAGAAATTATTATTCAGAACTCAGCACTGGCTAAGGCAAAGTTACTTAGCTGTAGGGGGTTATGATAATGAGGAGAATGAGTACCGCATACTGGACAATTGCGATCGCGGTATGAACGACGCTTGGCAAATGCCATCTGGTGTAAATCCATTGTTAATAGTTGCGATAACAATGGTTGGCTAAATCCAGTAATCAACTTAATTGCTTCTAGTGCTGTCAAACAAGCCAGGGTTCCAGAAACCGCACCCAGCACGCCAAAGCCGCGCCGATCCCATTCTGGTTTTTCGGGAAATAGGCAAGATAAACAAGGTGTAACACCAGGGACAATTGTCGTCAGGTAAGCCTCCATTCCATCCATCGCCGCTTCTACCATCGGCTTACGCCAACGCACGCAAGCTGCATTTAATAAATCGCGTTCTACAAAATTGTGGGCGCAGTCAAGCGCAACATCGGCAGATTGAATTAAGGAATCGACATTATCCGGTGTAACGTAATCAAATATGGCTTCGACTTCCACATCTGGGTTGATATCTTCAAGCCGTTCTTTGGCTTTAAATACACGCGGCTTACCTACCCAATCGTCACTCATGAGAATTTGGCGATTCATGTCATCTAGCCGCAACTCACCGCCTCGAACTAGAATCAGCCGCCCAACACCAGCTACCGCCAAGTAAAGTGCTGCTGTACCGCCTAATCCTCCCACACCTGTAACCACTACCGTTGATGACTTGAGCCGCTGCTGTGCTTCTTTGCCAAAACCAGGGAGCATGATTTGGCGGCGGTAACGTTCTAATTCATTAGGCGAGAGGTTTACCACTGTTGATTTCTCCTAGCTGGTTGCAATTTCTGTCAGCATGACGATATTGTTAGGCTTTTGCTTAAACACTTTGAACAACTTTTGTTCTAGAGGTGTAGAACTGAGGAAAACTTCGTAAGCTTGTTGAAGTGCTGTGCAGTATAAATCGAGTTTCTCAGCTTGGCTTAGTTCTGAATTATGAGCATCAATCTCTTGAATAGATTGAGAAAAACGCTTCAAAATATGCAGACGGTTAACTTGGACAACTTTAGGATCGTAAGGAAGTTGAAAAAACTCGAAGTATTCTTCTGCATTTACAAGTTGATTAAACTGTTCTACGTCCCATGTCATGATTTTTTCTCCAAAGTTTTTAGCTGAGATTTCAATTCATCTAAATGACGGTAAATTTCGTAAGTTTCGGCTGCTAAAGCTGTTAAATTTTGGTAATCTGTTGGCAAGCCTTCAGCTAAATCATGAAGATCCATCTTCATTTGACCAGCTTTACTATTCAGCTTCTTAATTTGTAGTTTTAACTCTTCAATAGCTTGTTGATTTACACAATCTGTTTCTGCTGATGGCACCATAAGTTTCTCCGTTGCTTGCCTGCTTATTGACTATATTTTGGTGACTTCAGTGTATTTTTCTGCTAATTCAATGCCCTTTTGTGTGAGTTTCTCGCCCTCGGTTGCTAACTTTTCTAGAGAATCAAAGCCGAAACGTTGAGCATCACGTAAGGTTCTAGAGACTAGTAACAAACGACCAGAAAAAACCAACACCCAGCCAAAACCTTCATGACTCAAATCGAGAACTACTTGAGATAATGAACCAGTTTTATGCTCGATTTGGGCGGCGATCGCACGATAGAATGACATAATTCTGGCTTTGGTAGCGGGTTCAACATCGCCCTCTACAGAAATTTGGCGTTTAGCTTGCTTGCTAACAATATAAGGTTTAAGAATTAATTCATCTGACCAATTGCGATAAAATCCATAAGAATCTTGAGCGCGAATTTGTCTAACTAACTCTTGCACAAACGGAGAATTTAAAGCTTCACTACTAACGCTGGGATTAAAAATTTCAGTTGAACTCATACACCTACTTCCTCTTCTGCAAAACTTGATGATTTTTGTTGTAAAGCTTTCCGCAACCAAGGTGGAGGACTGCCTTTCAAAGTCTTGACTAACTGATCCAGAAGGTCAGTAATTTTGTCATCCTCAGACCTAGCTTTAATTGGTGTAATGCGTTTCTTGATTAACCGAGCAGCCGCACTTCCACCAATGGCTGATACATAAACAATTGTGCAATCAGCCAAAGCTTCAATTTTTGGTACTAATTTATCTTCATTACCATCTTCTTTAAGGTCACCATCAAATTTCAGAGTATTGAGAAACTGATAACCCTCTGGTGAAACTTCATAAACATCAATTTTTTTCGCCCAACCAAAATGAGCATTAATATGAATTTGGTCGCTAGTTGTAAAAGCAATTTTCACAATTATTCCTCCAAATATAAATCCACAGTCAACAGTCAACTAATGTTCTTCTGCTTCTAAAAATAAATTCCCAATATCAAACAAAAGTTGCATGGTTCCTCGGTAGCCGACAGTACAACGCTGTCCGTTACCTAACCTGTCAAAAATCGGGAAACCGAGGCGGTAGAAAGAAGTTTCCAGACGACGAGCGATCGCCTTACCATGAGAATTAGCAATCACCAAATCAGAACCTACCGCTAACCGCTCAAAATCTTCCAAATCGCCAATAGTGACGCTTTCAACTGGCAGTTTTTCTAAAAGCGGTGACTTTGTAGTTGTGACTGCAGCTTGAACTTCCGCACCCATTGATTGCAAAAACCAAACTATTGACCACAGCAAATCCGGTTCTAGTGCTAACGACACCCGCTTACGCCCGAAGTAAAAGTGAGTATCCAGCATCGCGTCTTGCAACTGGCGGCGTTGGTGGCGGTATTTGGCTGGGACTGTATTCCCGCTGATATCAACCAGTCCTTGCAAAAAGTTATCCACTGCATCTAAGCCAGTCAGTTGGGGAAAAACTTCGTAAGGTATGTCAAACCGTTGTTGCAAACTCTCGGCCGCACCCCGCACACTTTCGCCTAGTGCGAGGGTAAACACTGAACTACCCATTTGTCGGAGTTCTGCCAAAGTCGTCCCGCCACCCGTTACTGCACTGTAAGAATCATCCAAGTGACCATCTAGTGAAGCGGAAAGGTCAGGTACGACAATGGCTTTTAGCCCAAAGGCTGAGACAATCTCTTTAATTTCCTGCACATCCCCGGCTGTAAATGCAGAACTTGCCAAAATATTGATTTGGTCTAGCCTGGTTTCTCCTGGTTGGGGAATTTCTTTAACTATGCTTTCAACTGCTGTGGCAAAACCATCTTGCAATGCACCTTTAAAATCAGGTGTAGAAGCAAATACAATCGGCAAATCATATAATTCTGGATGACGTTTGCGGATACTTCTGAGGATACCTTCCATGTCATCCCCTCTGGTTTCCGTGAGTCCAGTAGTTAACAAACCAATAATTTCTGGCTTTGATTTTTCTACCAGCGTCAAGATTGCTTGCTCAATATTGTCTTCGCCACCCAAGATAGTGGTAACTTCAGTCATGGCAGTGGTGGATAGGGGAATGGCTTCCCGAAAATGCCGCACTAACATGACTTTGGCGAAAGCAGTACAACCCTGAGAACCGTGAAACAAAGGCATTACGCCCTTCAATCCTAAAAATGCTAAGGCTGCACCTAAAGGTTGACTTTGCTTTAAAGGATTGACTGCAACTGATTTATTTGCAGCGGTTACAGTTGCCATTAGTTGACCTCCTCTTCCCAAGGTGCTGGTTTGCGTACTTGTTCCCAGACTGGACTGTGAAGCGCTTCATCCAGTTCTCGCGCCATCTCCACCATGCCCACATATCCGGCGTAGGGATGATGCCGTTCTTGATTAATATCTAAAAATGGAATGCGGGCTTTGAGCGCAGTGTATTGATTGCGACCACCAGCAATCAGCATATCGGCTTTTGTCTGGGCAATCACCCGGAGTAATTCTTGGGCGTTGCCTTTTTCCATAGCAATGCCATCTTTTCCTAGTAATTCTTTGATCCTCGCTTTATCTTCCTCAGTACTTTTCTTGGTACTAGTGGCGACAACTTCCATTCCCAAGTCTTTCGCTGCCGAGATAATTGACCAACTTTTCACACCCCCGGTATAAAGGACAACCCGCTTACCTTTGAGACGGGCGCGATAGGGAGCTAAGGCAATATCTAGCGCAGCAGTTTCTTCTGCGATTAATTTCTCTACTCTCTCTTGTAAACTGCGATCGCCTATCTTTGCAGCAATATTCCGCAAACAGCGATTCATGTCATCTACACCGTAGAAAGATTCTTCAACGTAGGGAATGCCATAGCGTTCTTCCATCTTTCTCGCCACGTTGATCAAGGCTTTGGAGCAGATCATGACGTTGAGTTTGGCACGGTGAGCATATTGAACTTCTTTGTACTTAGCATCACCAGTGATTTTGGCTAAAACTCGAATACCTAATTTTTCAAATAAAGGCAGAACTCCCCACAATTCGCCTGCAATGTTGTATTCACCAATGAGATTAATATCATAAGGGGTTGTATATTCTGGTTCAGCACTACCGATAACATATTCTAGTAAGGCTTCCCCACCGACACGATTACCAAGGTTTTTACTACCAATAAAACCAGGTGAATTTACAGGGATGACAGGTGTACCTGTTTTCTTGGCTGCGGCTTCACAAACTGCGTCTAAATCATCACCAATCAGCGCCGTCACACAAGTAGAGTAAACAAATACTGCGGCTGGTTGATAGCGTTGCTGTACTTCTAAGATGGCTTTGTAGAGTTTTTTCTCACCACCGAAAATGATATCGTTCTCATTTAAATCAGTGGTAAAACCCATTTTGTAGAGATGAGAACCAGAGGAAAGACTACCACGACCACCCCAAGAGTTACCAGAACAAGCGATCGGCCCGTGGACTAAATGAGCAACATCGGTAATGGGGACTAGTGCGATTGATGCTCCATCAAAAGCACAACCTCCTTGTGCTGCACCGGGTTGGGCTTGTTGGTGACAAGATTTATTTTTCTTCTGCCCATGCTTGTGGTGATTGTGTTCGCATCCTGGCTCACTCAGCAGCTCGTTAATTTTGCCTTGGGTGATTTTCATGACTTGATGGGTGATTGGCAATCAAATTTCTTGTTTTTCTTCTTTCCCTCTTCCTTCGTGTACTTTGCGTCTTTGTGGTTCGTTTTTTTAAAAAGATTTTTTAACGCAGAGGTACGCGGAGAACTAGCAAATATATTTTGTGATATCCTCACCACACTCATCTGAGAGATAAGACAGACTGCGGAAGCGTAAAGCTACAAATTCGTCGTAGAGGGGATTTAATTTGCAGAGTGGGGGAATATGAAAAGTGTGTCCGAAAAATTTAACGTTGCGTTCAAAAGGACAACAACAGGGAATAACTTGGCAAATGAGATGGGCGATATTGCGATCGCATACTTGAATTTGATTCACCCATTGGCGTAAGGGAAAGAGAATATCGAAGCGATCGCGGCTGTTAATGATGGTACTCATAGCGTTTATAAGGAAGGAGGAAGAGAGCAGAGGGAGCAGGAGAGAAATGCCCAATGCCCCATGCCCAATGCCCAATGCCCATTAATTACCGAATCAAGTCGTAGGAAATATCGGTCTTAGATGGAATGATGGTGTTGCGATCCAACTCATCCAGAATTGTGTTAACGATCCAGTTGAGTAGGTTGATTGTGCCTTGGTAGCCGTAGGTGGCGTAGCGGTGCAGGTGGTGGCGGTCAAAAATGGGGTAGCCAATCCGCACGAATGGGGTCTTGGTGTCGCGCCAGAGATACTTACCGTAGGAGTTACCGATGAGCAAGTCTACAGGTTCTGTGAACAGTAAGGAACGCATATGCCAAAGGTCACGTCCACCGTGAATTGTCGCACCTTGACCAAAGGGGCTAGAGTCGAGTAAGGCGCGCAGTTCTGCCTCAAAATGTTCGTTGCTGTTGCTGACAAGGATGTGAACTGGTTCTGCACCTACTTCTAATAAGAATTGTGTCAAACCAATTACTAGATCGGGATCGCCATACATTGCCACCCGCTTACCGTGCAACCATGCTTGAGAATCAGTCAACGCATCCACTGCGCGTCCCCGTTCATCTTCTAATTCTTGGGGAATGGGCTTACCAGTTAACGCGGACAGTTTCATCAAGAATTCATCAGTACCACGAATGCCTACTGGACGGTTAACGTAGGTCTTTTGATGCCATTCGTGTTCGATGTATTCACGAGTTTTGGTTGTGGCGTAAGCTTGGAGTGCGATCGTTGCTTCGGCATTGATCGAATCAGCTGCATCTTCTAGCTTGGTTCCACCAGGATACATATTATATGTACCATTATTCGGAGAATCCAAGTATTCCGAATTATCTGCCAACAAGGTATAGTCAATTCCCATCACATTAGCAATCCGCTTAATTTCGCGCAGGTTGCCAATGTAGGTTTCAAACCCAGGAATAAAGTTGATTTTGCCGTTGGTGGTTTCTTTCTTCTTACCTGCTGTCAAATTCGACAGAATCCCCTTCATCATATTGTCGTAACCCAAAATGTGGGAACCAACAAAGCTGGGGGTGTGAGCATAGGGAACAGGGAAGTCTTCAGGAACAGCACCTTCTTCTTTGGCAGTTCTGATAAAGGCTTGCAAGTCATCCCCAATTACTTCTGCCATACAGGTGGTGCAGATAGCAATCATTTTGGGCTTATATAAGTTGTAGGAAACTGCTAAACCTTCAATCAGGTTCTTCAGACCACCGAATACGGCTGCATCTTCTGTCATGGAGGAGGACACGGCAGAAAATGGTTCTTTGAAGTGGCGGGTCAAGTGACTGCGGAAATATGCAACGCAGCCTTGAGAACCATGTACAAAAGGTAGTGTGCCTTCAAAACCAACGGCTGCCAAAATTGATCCCAGAGGTTGGCAAGCTTTCGCAGGGTTAACAGTTAAAGCTTGACGGGCAAAGTTCTTTTCGCGATATTCCCAGGTCTTTGTCCACTCAGCAATCCGGGTAACTTCTTCGGATTCATGTCCACATTCAAACTCTTTTTTGGCTTGAAATAGCTCTTGGTATTCCTGCTGTTGGAAAAGTTCAGCGTGATCCTTAATCTTGTTTACATCGTGTTGAGCCATCAGTATTCTCCAAGTTTGGGAGGTAGGGAGTAGTTCATCGCGTTAATTCTGAGGAGTAAGAGAACGAACCGCGAAGGACGCAAAGAGCGCAAAGAAAGAAAATAAGAGAACAAGAAGAGAAATTGAAAATGGATTTAACCTAGCAAAATTAATGAGATAGACTACCATAGGACTGACGCGAGAACTCTCTAAAACTCTTATTTCTTCGTGTCCTTTGTGTCCTTTGCGGTTCGTTTTTCATAATTTTGCGTAAGTTTTGCAACAGAGAAAATAGGGTGAACTGGTGGATAAGGATGAGAAACTCCTTTACCCATTCACTCATCCCGGGTGAATTACTTCCTCCAAGGCGCACCAATCAAACTCCAAGTTGGACTGTTGAGGGCAAGATCCATGTCACGGGCGAAAATTGCAAATCCGTCGTAGCCGTGGTAGGGCCCGGAATAATCCCACGAGTGCATTTGGCGGAAAGGAAGTGCCATTTTCTGGAATACGTACTTCTCTTTAATACCGGAGGCGATTAAGTCAGGCTGGAGTGCTTTGACAAACTGCTCAAATTCATAAGCAGATACGTCGTCATAAATTAATGTGCCGTTCTCAACATAGTGAGTAGTACGTTTGTAGTCGTCGTTGTGACCAAATTCGTAGCCTGTACCGATGAGCTTCATACCAAGGTCTTCAAAGGCAGGAACAACGTGACGGGGACGTAAACCACCCACCATAAGAGCAACGGTTTTTCCTTCTAGGCGAGAGCGATATTTATCGAGTACTGCTTTGGTTTGCGCTTCGTACTTAGCGATGACTTCTTCTGCTTTTGCTTGGATGGTTTCATCAAACTTGGAAGCAATTTCCCGCAAGGACTCAGCAATCTTGGTGGGGCCGAAGAAGTTATATTCTAGCCAGGGAATACCATAAGCTTCTTCCATGTGACGGGAGATGTAGTTCATGGAACGGTAGCAGTGAACTAGGTTCAGTTTCACGCTGGGGGTGAGCATCATCTCATGTAGAGTACCGTCTCCAGACCACTGAGCCACAACACGCAAGCCGATTTCTTCTAACAGGATGCGGCTCGACCAAGCATCACCACCGATGTTGTAGTCACCAATGATTGCCACATCATAGGGGCTAGGCTCAAATCCGAGAGTCCCTTCTTTCTTGGCTTTGTCAGCTTTAGGGAATACCCAGTCACGAATGGTATCGTTAGCAATGTGGTGTCCGAGGGACTGAGACACACCCCGGAAGCCTTCGCAACGCACAGGAACAACAGTTTTGCCAGTATCTTTGGCTTTCTTCTTGGCAACGGCTTCGATGTCGTCCCCAATTAGACCGATGGGGCATTCTGATTGAATAGAAATCCCACGATTTAGGGGGAATAGTTCTTCAATTTCATCGATCAGCTTGGCAAGTTTTTTGTCGCCACCAAATACGATGTCCCGTTCTTGGAAATCGGAAGTAAACTGCATTGTACCGAAGCTGTCAATGCCAGTTGTACCGATGTAATAGTTGCGACGACCAGACCAGGAGTAGTAACCGCAACCAACAGGGCCGTGACTGATGTGAATCATGTCCTTAATCGGCCCCCAGACCACACCTTTGGAGCCTGCATAGGCGCAACCACGGGTGGTCATTGTACCAGGAACAGATTTGATGTTGGACTTAACACCACAATCGGACTTACCTGCTTCGTAAACGTTCAGGTGCTTTTCCCGTTTTTTCTTGGCTTTGTCAGGATATGCTTCCAGAACTTCCTGGAGCAAGGCTTTCTTGTCAATTTCTGATGCTGCCTCAGTAGCAGTGGTTTGCTCTAAAATTGCGGCTTCGGAGGGTGTCATAGTTTATCCTCTTGACTACTTGCGATCGCAGAGTTTGGGAATAGGGAGTAAAAGTAGGAAAGTGGGCGGGTAGCTAAATGGATAGATGATGTTCAGGAGGGTTCTTTGCGGGTCTAAATCATCAACCCATTTAATTCTTTCGCTAACCCCAGCCCACAATTAGCTGACGAGTAAGCTTAAACAACAACAGCGGCTTTGGCTGCGTCTTCTGCAACTGCCTTATGGTACTCTTCTTCGCCGCCAAGGATGCCGAATTCAACTAGCAGTTCTTCCAGTTCGTCCATTGAGATGGGGGTTGGAATAGTTAACTTGGTGTTGTCTTTGATCTTCTGAGCGAGAATACGGTACTCTTCCGCCTGGGGATGCTCAGGAGCATACTCAATTACAGTCATCCGGCGGAGTTCAGCGTGTTGAACTACATTGTTACGGGGAACAAAGTGAATCATCTGAGTATTGAGTCTCGCAGCCAATGCTTCAATCAATTCAACTTCGCCATCAACATTACGGCTGTTGCAGATTAAACCACCCAAACGTACACCACCGGAGTGAGCATACTTGAGAATGCCTCGTGCAATGTTATTGGCGGCATACATTGCCATCATTTCACCAGAGCAAACGATGTAAATTTCTTGCGCTTTGCCTTCACGGATAGGCATAGCAAAACCACCGCAAACAACGTCGCCCAATACGTCGTAGGAAACGAAATCTAAGTCTTCGTAAGCGCCGTTTTCTTCCAAGAAGTTGATAGCGGTGATGATCCCACGTCCAGCGCAGCCGACACCAGGCTCAGGCCCACCAGACTCCACACACTTAACATCCCGGTAACCAGTCAGCAATACTTCTTCGAGTTCTATATCTTCAACTGCACCACGTTCAGCAGCTAAGTGCAGAATAGTGGTTTGAGCTTTGCTGTGCAACATCAAACGGGTAGAATCTGCTTTTGGGTCACATCCAACGATCATGATCCTTTGACCCATTTCAGCGAGACCAGCAAGCGTGTTTTGAGATGTTGTAGACTTACCGATACCGCCTTTACCGTAGAATGCGATTTGTCTAATGTTGTCAGTCATGGTTGTTTTTCCTAGTAATGGGTTGATGGTTTTGGTTTTGTCAACTTTTGCGTTTTATAGATGCGATCGCTCTTAGTAACTAGGCGATCGCGGTGGAGAACGTCGCTGGTGGCGCTCGCTCTAACACATTCCGAATCAGAAAGGAGAAAGATTGCATGGTTTGGTAATTGGTAATTGGTAATTGGTAATTGGCGTGATGTTTAACGACCCTTACTGAGGCTGAATATAGGGTCAACTGCTTCTACTCGTAAGCTTTGGCTGACACGCTCTTGTAATTTGGCTTCAACGGCTACTTTGAGGGTTGCGGTACTACTGGGGCAAGAACCACAAGCACCTTGCAGCATTACTTGTACGCGGTCTCCATCCACATCGTACAGTTCAATATCTCCGCCATCGGCAATCAGTAGTGGTCTAACTTCTTCGTCTAGAACCTTTTGAATCAAGGCGATTTTTTGGACAGTTGTTAGTGGTCGTGTGGATTTTTCTTGAGTAGTTGCAGCAATTTTTGTACTTAATTTGTAGCTAGTACCAACAACAGATTCTTTTTGCACCGCAGAGATTAGGTCATCGATATTAGCTAAACAAGAACCGCAGCCGCCACCCGCTTTGATATAGCTTGTTACTTGTTCGGCATTAGTGAGGCTGTTTTCCTGAATCACCCGGCGAACCTTGGATTCGCTGATTCCAAAACAACTGCAAATCAATGCGCCTTCATCATCATCATGAGCAACTACCGGAATGCCTCGGTATTTGAAAATCGCTGCTTCTAGTGCTTCTTGTCCCATCACCGAACAGTGCATCTTGGCTTCTGGTAATCCGCCTAGATATTCAGCAATTTCCTTGTTGGTAACTTTTAATGCTTCATCTAAGGTGAGACCTTTAATTAACTCAGTTAAAGCAGAAGAAGATGCGATCGCACTTGTACAACCAAAGGTCTGAAACCGAGCATCAAGAATTTTATCACTGTCTACTTCAACCTTGAGATGCAGTCTCAGAGCGTCTCCGCAAGCAATACTGCCCACCTCACCAAAAACCACTGCCACACCTGCTTCGTTACTATTTTCTATTGCACCTTGGTTTTTGGGGTTGTAAAAAAGTTCTAATACCTTATCCGTATATTCCCACATGATCGATTTTAGATTTTGGATTTTAGATTTTGAATTTTGTATTGGTTATTAGGAAAATTCTTTCTCTTCCCCGATCCCCAGTCCCTAATCCCCAGTCCCCGATCAATGAGCCAACGCTTCTTCCCGCCCTTGCAGCCAGTCAGCTTGGTCGTTGTTGAAGGGAGAAATAGCCCGTAGGCGTTCGACAATTGGGGGCATAACTTCGAGGACTTTATCTATCTCGGCTTCAGTGGTGTAGCGTGAAAGGCTGAAGCGAATCGAACCGTGCAGAATGGTGTATGGTAAGCCCATTGCCCGTAAAACATGGGAGGGTTCTAAAGAACCAGAAGTACAGGCGGAACCAGAAGATGCACAGATGCCGTATTGGTTGAGGGATAATAAAATCGCTTCGCCTTCGATGTACTTGAAACCGATATTGGTGGTGTTGGGTAATCTGGAAGTGGGATGACCATTAACTTGAGTGTCAGCGATCGCAGTCAGCAAACCTTTTTCTAAGCGATCGCGTAATGCTTTTTCTCGTTGTATATCTTTTAAATGTACTTGTGCTAATTCCGCAGCTTTGCCTAAAGCAATAATACCAGGAACGTTCTCTGTACCTGCTCTGCGTCCTCGTTCTTGGTGTCCACCAATTAACAGGGGACGGAACCTCACACCGCGTCTGACATACAATGCACCCATCCCTTTAGGAGCATGGAGTTTGTGACCGGAGAGGGTGAGCATATCAATGCTGCTAGTCTTGAGGTTGAGGGGAACTTTACCTACCGCCTGGACTGCATCTACATGGAAGATAGCACCTGCATCTTTCGCCCGTAACCCAATCTGCTCAATGGGGAAAATCACGCCGGTTTCATTGTTGGCATACATGGTGGAAACTAAAGCAGTATTGCCTGTGAGGGCGGCTTCTAGTTCCATCAAATCGATTTGTCCCTGATCATCTACAGATAAGTAGGTAACTGTATAGCCTTGTTTTTCTAGTTGTTTGCAGACATTGAGTATTGCTGCGTGTTCTACTTGAGTGGTAATAATATGGCGTTTTTCTGGTTGGGCTGCTAAAGCTGCTTTGATGGCTGCGTTATTGCCTTCAGTACCGCAACTGGTGAAGATAATTTCGGAATCTTCGGCTCCCAAAAGGGATGCAACTTGCGCCCTAGCTTCCCTAACTGCTTTTCCTACCTGTCCGCCAAAGCTGTGCATCGAAGAAGGATTACCGTAAAATTCGGTGAGGTAGGGCAGCATCGCCTCTATAACTTGCTCATCTACCTTAGTCGTGGCATTGTTATCTAAATAAATCACACTCATGCTTCTACACTCACCACTTTTTGCTTGCGCTTAGATAATTGCTCGGAAAGTTTTTGAGAATACAGATTAAACCAGCGTTCCCAGTAATCTGTTTGGGATGTTCCTGTTAACTTGTCTATTAGGCGATCGTGAGTTGCAAACCACCATTCCCAATAATCAGTCGGCACAGGAATGCAACCATCTTGTGTAGGACAATAAGCGAGACATTGAGAAAC
Organism: Nostoc carneum NIES-2107; assembly: GCA_002368155.1. Taxonomy (GTDB): domain Bacteria; phylum Cyanobacteriota; class Cyanobacteriia; order Cyanobacteriales; family Nostocaceae; genus Aulosira; species Aulosira carnea. Next base: position 5,911,869 of record AP018180.1, on the reverse strand, counting down.
ATTATAAGCACCAACACAGTTTGTACAAAGATTAGAATCAATCCAGTAGTGACCATCTGTGGTGATTTTGATTGCACCTATGGGACATACAGACCGACAGCGATCGCAGGAAATACATTGGCTGGTAATCTTGTAACTCATAACTATCCTCCTTTTTGGGCATTGGTAATGGGTAATGGGTAATGGGTAATGGGTAATGGGTAATGGGTAATGGGTAATAGGTAATTGGCAATGATTATTTCTTCCTCATCTCCCTCATCCCCAGTCCCCAGTCCCCAGTCCCCAGTCCCCAGTCCCTAGTCCCCAGTCCCTAAAATCCATTGCTCGTAAAATTCCAAAGCAACCTTTTCAATTACGTCGTAGGCTTCAACGGTCTGTAAGCCAGCTTTCTGCAATTGTTCTTGAGGACAGTGACCTATTTTGGCAACCAGAACCGCTTTGCAATCGGAAATAGTATTAATAATGTTGTCTAAAGTAGCTTCTTCGCCATATCCACTTTGGCAATAATGGTCAATTTTGCGATGACCGACAAATTTAGCACTGCTACCATCGACTTCGTAAATCATAAACTCTTTAGCATGACCGAAGTGCTGGTTAACTAAACCACCACCTTTAGTGGCGACTGCAACTAAGATTTTGGGTTTGTCTTGTAGAGATGTTGTATGTAATGTCTCTACTACCTTTTCTTTGACGGCTTGAATTTCTTTTTGCGATTTCTCAATACCTGCATGGACTTCTTGGCGCTGCTCTAGATTATATTCTGGAGCCATTTCCATGAATTTATCTTTGGTGAATTCTTGACTGCGGTCTTCACCTAACAATCCCACTGCATCGGCGCGACACTGGCGACAGTGGCGCATCATCTTCATATTGCCAGAACAGCTATCTTGTACTGCTTTCAATTCTTTAGATGTGGGGCCGCGCTGACCTGTTAAACCAAAGTGAGTACCATGTTCTGGGGCAGAAATCAGGGGCATAATATTGTGGAGGAATGCGCCCTTGGAACGAATGACTTTGTTGACTTCTACCAAATGTTCGTCGTTAATTCCCGGAATCATCACCGAGTTAACTTTGCAAAGGATGTCTGCTTCTTGCAGGGCTTGTAATCCTTCCATCTGCTTTTCATGCAGAATGCGGACACCTTCAATCCCTTTATAGCGTTTGCGTTTGTAGTGAACCCAAGGATAAATCTTCGCTCCGATTTCTGGGTCTACCATATTAATAGTTATGGTGACGTGGTCGATATTGAGTTGTTTAATTCGATCCACATAATCGGGAAGCATCAATCCGTTAGTTGACAGACAAAGCTTGATATCTGGTGCTTTCTCAGCAATTAACTCGAAGGTGCGGAAAGTCTTTTCTGGATTCGCTAGGGGATCTCCAGGGCCTGCAATTCCCAAAACTGTCATTTGGGGAATTTTGCCTGCAATCACTAAAACTTTATGCGCTGCTTCTTCTGGTGTGAGCAGTTCGCTGACAACACCAGGACGGCTTTCGTTTGCACAGTCATATTTGCGGTTGCAATAGTTGCATTGAATATTACAAGCTGGTGCTACTGCAACGTGCATCCTGGCATAGTGATGATGCGCTTCTTCGCTATAGCAAGGATGTTTTGCAATCCTTGCTTGGATTTTTTCATCTAAACTTGTTGTGGTATCGGTTTTGCTGCTGCAACCACAACCGCCGGATTTGGCTTGAGTTGTTATCTCCGTAGTGGCAGAAGTTAAAAGCCCTGTAGGTGGTGTCATTGAATTTCGCTACGTATTAGAGTTGGGGGCTGGCATTATGGAAGATGCTTTCAATCTCAGCCAAGTTTGTTGACTATTGACTGTTAAAGGTTAACTGTCAAAGGTCAAAAATCCACATTATTAAATATGCTTTCTTAAATGTGGAACAGCTAATATCGCATCTTCAATTACTTCTCGCTACAACTTTTGATAGTTATAACTGTCGAGTCTTGGTTAGTGCATTGAGTATTTAGCGATACATTTGTGTTAGTGCCTTGGGTGTTGTGCGCTACATGTTTTATTTATAGCAGTCGCCTCACAAGCGAAAGTTGTGAGTGTTCTTTAGAATTTATTAAACTTATTAAGCTTGTACTCAAAAAGTGAAACTGATAGTTGCCAAGCTTTGCAAAAATTTTAAAAAAAGTTTTTAGGTATAGGTACTAGTATTTTCTACACAAGGGACGAGTATTTATGATGAAGGGGTTCAAGTATTTATGTACTCGCCTTGAACCTAGCACTACCAAGAGTTTGAGTGTAATTTGAGGTGTTTTTTGGTTGGGTTTTATCTGTACTCAGATATTGCACCATTGCTACCCAAAGCACTATTTATTTGGGTATTTGAGAGACAAATAACTGGAGTAGTTAACTTATTACTGCCCCAGTTGTTAAGCGAAATTCAATTCCGTATCCAAAATAACACTTTTCTCATGGAAAAATTTAATTTTAAAATAACTTAACCAAAAATCGTGTCATGAGATACAGAACCACTTTTTTCATACTTGGGGGGATTTTTTTCATGCAGATCATCACAAAGTTGAGCTAATTATGTGCGGGGTCACTCCCGTTGAGGCTTTTACCCCATCAAACTGTTTCAGAAAAGCACTCATTTCAACAATGCGAAATCCTTGATATACAAAGTTTTTGCCTTTATGAGTTACTTGGGAGCGTTAATAGCTGTTGTTTAACTATTGCAAGTATAACATACATTTAGCAAAAATATTTGCTAACAAGGGCTGCGAATATATGAGACCAGGACTTACGCAAAAATCATGTAAATCCATCATTACGAGCAAAGAGAAGTAATTTCCCCTAAGGCTGGGATTGCTTCCCTACACTTCGTTTCGGTCGCAATGACATTATCGGCGTTGGGTAATTTCTATATAATTCTGTGATTAATGTATATACAGCTACAGAATTTTGAAGGTTAATCTATTTAATCAATTAACAATTAATCATAGTAAAACGTAGCTTCAGATACAGAAAATTATTTTTCAATATTTTTCATCTAATATTGAGATGAGTACAAATTTATATGCAAGCAACCATGAGCAAAATCCGGTCAAATGCCGATGGAGCTTTCATTTTTAAATAAATAAGTACTGACTATTGACTCTGATAAATACTAGTACCTTGGGGTAAAAATTTTTTTTTCTGCTTGTAAATTCTGATGAAATCAGGATTGATAGTAATTGAGTACAAGCTAATAAATGCACTGGTATGGTTAGAGTCACCTGGTATAACTAGTTCTTATAAACTGGGCGGGATAGAAATAGACTAGTCCCGCTGCCTTAGAAGTCAAAAGAGACGCGATTAATCGCGTCTGTTCAAAAGTACAGTTTTCTTTAATAACGATAATTTTCACCAATACTACATAGATTTTTAAGTGTAGTAGTTAATTAGTGATTGTTGAATAGGTATAAATTCAAATTTTTGAGCATGAAGCATGAATAATTAAGAATCAAAATTTTCTACAGGCATTTTGCTTATGTTTAAGCCTCCTACTTGTAATCTCAATACGCAAATTTCCGAGATACCTGTTAGCGATCGCTGGCGAATTTATCAGCACTTACAAGATGTAATGATTCCCTGTAGGTCGCCAGCAGATCATTCTGTGATGGTGGGTTTTAATCATGCGATCGCAGCTCTTTTTGTTCGCAGTCATGCCCACAATTCTTTTGCTGCTCGGCAAGAGTTACTCGATTGGCTAGAAAAATCTTGTACAGCAGAAGTGAATTATTAATTACTTGCTGATGAAAATTTACACATGAGGAAGCTAGCATGATGACAGTATTATTTGCCAGTATCAGTTTGATAGTTATTCCTGCAATTGTTAATACATACTTTGGCTCTTTATTGCTACGAGCCAAGAAATAAATTTTGAGTAATTTATCATACCACTATTGCTAATAGCAATTAATCCCCAGGGGAAAAGCTAAAATCCTACAAGAGGCGTTGGGCATTATGAATGCGATCATTGTTAACGATACTACACTAAGGGATGGAGAACAGGCGGCGGGTGTAGCCTTTAATGTTGAGGAAAAAGTAGCGATCGCTAAATTATTGGATGCTATTGGTGTAGGTGAATTAGAAGTAGGTATCCCCGCAATGGGTGAAGTGGAAACCCAAGCGATCGCCGCAATTTCTCGCTTGGGTTTACAAGCTCAACTTTTAGGCTGGAACCGCGCCAATATCTCAGATATTCAGGCTTCTATTGCTTGTGGGTTGCAGCGCGTACATATATCTGTTCCCGTTTCCGAAATTCAAATTGCTGCCAAGTTTCATGGACAGTGGCGCTTGATGTTAAGAAAACTCAAAGATGCAATTAGCTTCGCACGCGATCGCGGTCTTTGGGTAGCAGTCGGCGGCGAAGATTCTTCTAGAGCCGATGAAAAATTTCTCTTAGATGTAGCACTTTATGCTCAAGATTGGGGCGCATCCAGATTTCGCTTTTGCGACACTATCGGCATTCTTGACCCTTTTACTACATACACTTGGGTTCATCAATTGGTGATGTATTTATCAATCCCAGTGGAAATGCACACCCATAATGATTTCGGTTTAGCAACCGCAAATGCTTTAGCTGGGTTGCAAGCTGGTGCTTTATCGGTGAATACAACCGTTAACGGCTTAGGGGAAAGAGCAGGTAACGCCGCCTTAGAAGAAGTGGTGATGGCGCTCAAACGCATCCAAGGAATCGATTTAGGAATTGATACCACTCGGTTATTAGAACTTTCCCGAATGGTAGCAACTGCATCAGGTTGTCATGTACCTCCTTGGAAAGCGATCGTGGGTGAAAATACCTTTGCTCATGAATCTGGAATTCATGCTCATGGCGTTTTGCAAAACCCTGTGACTTACGAACCTTTTGCACCAGAAGAAGTAGGTTGGGAAAGACGCTTAGTTGTGGGTAAACATTCCGGTCGGCATTTGGTAGCTAACTTACTACAGCAGCAAGGGATCAATTTAAACCCCGATGAAACCCAATCAATCTTAGATGCAGTAAGGCAACAATCTGTAGAAAATAAACGCAGCCTAAATTTAGAAGAACTTTTGAATTTAGTGCCATCTGAAAGGTGATGGAATTTTGGCTTTTGGATAAGTTTTTGAATTGATATAAATCTATGGAATTGGACGAATTAGAACTTGATTTACCCCCAGTATTTGAAATTGGCTCAAAAGTCAAAACTCGCAAATTAATTCGTAACGATGGTACTTATCCTGGCAAAGATATTGGAGAAACATTAGCAAAAAAAGGAGAAATTGGTTACATCGTTAGTATTGGTACATTTTTGCAAACTTCCTATATTTATGCAGTGCATTTTATAGAAAAAGGTGTAATAGTCGGTTGTCGTAAAAAAGAATTAGAAAGTGTTGAGGAAGCTAAATGAAAGTAATGCTGCGTCAGAATTCTGCTGGACAGTTATTAGTTTATGTTGCTAAAAAAGACCTTGAGGAAGAAGTGGTCAGCCAAACAGAGAGTTCGGAAGGTAAAATTCTTACCTTAGCAAATGGTTGGGAATTAGCAATTCCAGATTTATCAGAACCTTTAAAATTACCGCAGACTGTAGAAGCAAAAAGGCTTTCTTAAACACTATTTAAATTGGTATTACATAAATGAAGCGGGCAAGATGCCCGCCCCACAAGATTTAGTAACAGATTGTAATTTTGTTGGGTAAAGATGATTTTGAGGGCACAAATATTGTGATGACCCTACTGAATTTAGGCGATCGCAGCTACTTTATCCAATAAGCCTTGAAACATCCGTAAACCATCATTACCACCTAACACTGGATCGGAGGCTCGTTCAGGGTGTGGCATCATCCCTAAAACGTTACCTTGACGGTTACAAATCCCAGCAATGTTATTTAACGAACCGTTGGGATTCTCTCCTGCGTAGCGGAAAACAACTTGCCCGTTATCTTCCAATTCTGCGAGGGTGGCTGCATCAGCGTAGAATCTGCCCTCTCCGTGAGCAACAGGCACAGTGATAATTTCATCAGCTGCGTAAGCCTGTGTCCAAGGCAAATTGGTACGCTCAACTTTGAGAGGAAGGCGATCGCAGATAAAATGCAAATCCTGATTTCTAGTTAATATACCTGGCAGCAATCCTGCTTCAGTTAATACTTGAAACCCGTTGCAAATACCTAAGACATATTTACCCTTTTGGGCGTGTTCAACAACCTGCTGCATCACAGGTGAAAAACGAGCGATCGCACCACAACGCAAGTAATCCCCGTAACTAAAGCCACCAGGGATGACTATCACATCCAAATCAGCAATATCTGTCTCTTGATGCCAAACCATGCGAGTCGGTTGCTGTAGCAAGTCTCTGGTGACATAAGCAACATCGCGATCGCAATTAGAACCCGGAAAAACAACAACACCAAATTTTGTCATTTGTTAAAAGTCAAGAGTTGGAGAGACGCGATTAATCGCGTCTGTACAAAAGTCAACAGTCAAGGATTTTGATTATTTCTTCCTTGTCTCCGATTACCAATTACCAATTACCAAACCCCAAACCTAAAACACTCCTGTCTGTGTTTCGACTTCGATTAATTCAAAGCGATAATTTTCAATTACCGGATTTGCTAGCATTTGGTCACAGATGTTATTGAGTTCTTGGCGGGCTTTAGCCTCTTGGGTTGAGGTGATGGTCAATTCAATGTACTTACCAATCCGCACCTGTTCTACATTGTCGTATCCCATTTGTTTGAGGCCAGATTGTACAGCCACACCAGCTGGGTCTAAAACCGAAGGACGAAGTGTCACGAAAATTTTAGCTAAATACTTACTTTGCACGGGCTTAACGCTGAATGCTGCGATCGCTATACTATAACTTTCTGTTCCAACTGAGTGAAAATAAGATGAGGAAGCGACTACAGTTAATGTATTAGTTAGACCGTATGATGGCTTCAACCACAGCGGCAAATTCAAATTATTGTTTATGAGACCCATACGTACCCGCAGCCAGGATAAAATTTTGAACCTGTTGAAAAACATTAAACAAGGTATTTCCGCGCAGGATATTTACGTAGAATTACGTAATCGCAACCAGAGTATGGGATTAGCAACTGTTTACCGCTCTTTAGAAGCCTTAAAAATGGAAGGTTTGGTACAAATCAGGACTCTGGCAAATGGTGAAGCCCTCTATAGCCTAGCGCAACAAGATAAACATCACCTCACTTGTCTGCAATGTGGTGTTTCTATTCCCATTAATCAATGCCCCGTACATGACTTAGAAGAGAAGTTGCAAGAAAAGCATAAATTTAAAATTTTTTACCACACGCTTGAGTTTTTTGGTTTGTGTACCCAATGTCACAGTAACCAAGCGGCTGAGGTTAGTGAGTAGGGAATGGGGAATGGGGAATGGGTAATTGGTAATTGGTGTTGGGTGATTGGGGTTTGCCATTAATTAATTCTCCCCTGCTCCCTGCTCCCTTGCCTCATCTCCCTCATCCCCCCATCCTATGCAAATGTGAAATTTGGTAGGCATTTAGTAATACACTGAGAACGGAAAACCTCTCTGGCAGTGATTTTCATGTCGCTCTCAAGGAAAGGGAAGTTTTTTTATACTGTTTCTCATCTGGAAATAGAGCGATCGCCCCAGAAAAAATATGCATAAAATCAAAATCCTTTCCTGTGGTTTGCTGTTTCTGGCTTGTCCAAGTCTCAGTTATGCATCTGAGGGGGTAACCTCTAGCTATTCTCGAGAAGCGATCGCACAAGCAGTTCCGCCAGCGCGATCTCCTGTTAGTACTGAAGCCAAAGATTTGCAAGGACAAGCACCGCTAATTGCTTTTCCAGATATTCCGGCAGAGAAATTGCAAAAACAGGGAGACGCAAATTTTTTGTGGCTCATGAGTGACAATTCAACTCAGAATGTGCAGCCAGAGGTGCGGCTTTCTCCATTACAAGCACCGCCAACTAGATTGCATAACTTGGAAACAGCCAATCAATTACCAAAGGGTGCAGTGCAGTTGGAAGCTGGTTTTTTGCAAGTTCTGCCTACGGATGGTTCTGTTTCCGGTACAGGTTTGCAAACCTATCAGTTGAATCTCGATTGGGGAATTACAGATAATTTTCAGATAGGTTTTACCGGCGATATTTTCGATGATTATTTAAAATGCCCAGTCAGAAGCGAATGTCCTTTTTTCGCAACTATTAGCTATGGCACTAAGTTAAAGTATCAACTTCTCAACCAAAATTCTTGGGCTGTTGGTGTTGCTGGCGCGTTTCAATTATTACATATATCTTCCGATACTGGGATTTTTAAGAATAGCCCTAACCAACCATTTTTTAATGTCAGGCCAGTTGGCGCTTTACACTTGCCAATTACCTACAAAGCATCTCCAAATCTACAACTACATTTCACCCCAGGAGTCGTTTTCTTTCCAGATAAAATTGCTGGGGGAGATTTTTTTGGCACTTTTTTCAATATTGGCACAGGGTTTAGCTGGCAAGCTTCCAGAAGAGTTAACCTGTTTGCAAATATACAAACTCCCTTGGGGCCAGGAGGCAATACTTTCATTGCCAAAGACCGCTCTATCACGCGTAAATTACTTTGGACTGTAGGTATAGATTATACCCTTAATCCCAAAATCGGGGCCGAGATTTATGCTACCAATAGTTATGGTGCCACACCGACCACAGGCTTATTAGGCTTTATTCCAGATGGCGATGATTTACTATTGGGCGTTCGCTTCAAGCACGTTATTGATTTGGGGCAAGGGTATGCAGCTAATTTTAGTGATCTTCCGCGCACCACACTTGCCTACCGCGCTCGCACATTACTATTTGATGGTTTGACACTTTCAACGGCGAGTACTCTACCAACTGGCAATTTCCAATTTCGGGGAGGGTTAGGTACACATGGTAGTTCAAGTTTTGCCCTAGCTTATGGCTTAACAGAAGATTCTCAGTTAGAGCTGAGTGTCGATCAATTTGCTTCAAGCGATCGCTTTTCCGACGATGATATATCTGGGCCGGGAATCAAAATTGGCGGTGCCATAAAACTCAAGTTTTTCGACCAAGCACGAGGGGATGGTGTCACCCTCAGTGCTAAGCTGGCAGGAATTAGTGAAACAGCATTACAAGAAGGTGGTATCAACGGCACTCTGTACGCAGAGTTGCCTATCACCTATCAGTTCAATTCTCAAACGGCTATCTCTATTAATCCCAAGGGAGCATTTTTTGGAGCGACTAGGCGTATAGGGATAGGGATCGGAATTAATCAGGCGATCGCAGATTGGTTGCAATTAATCGGCGAATTTACCCCAGTTGTAGATGGCAAAAGAAGTACTTGGGCTACAGGCTTGCGCTTCTTACCCAGTTCTCGCTTCGGATTAGATATTTTTGCCACTAACGCCATTGGGCAAAGTGGCTTAGGCACTTTAAACGCAGAACCTGACGGTACGAATTTTGGTTTTAGCCTCATTTGGGGAATTTGAGATTTGGGCATGGGGCATTGGGCATTGGTTATTGGTGTTTGGTATTTTTTGTCCCCTCATCTCTTTCACTTTCGAGGCATATGAAGAAGAATCCTATTACCCATTACCCATTACCCATTACCCATTACCTAATGACAAATGACAAATGACAAATGACAAATCACCTTTGACTAATAGGAATTTCAATTTGAAACTCAGTTCCTTCTCCCAATTCTGATATGCACCTCAGATATCCCTTATGTTTTTCCACGATAATTTGATAGCTCACTGCTAATCCTAAACCTGTACCTTCTCCTACGGGTTTAGTCGTAAAAAATGGGTCAAAGATTTTAGATTTAACTTCTTCATGAATTCCGATACCATTATCTTGGATACTGATTCTCACCCAATCTTGTTCAATAATTTGAGTGTGAATAGTAATAGTATTTGTAACAATGTTATTTTTATCAAGGGAATATTTCTGATATTGGCTTTCTAAAGCATCGATAGAATTCATTAAAATATTCATAAATACTTGATTCAATTGCCCAACATAGCATTCGATGTCTGGCAAGTTACCATACTCTTTGACAATTTCAATTTCTGGATAACCAGGCTTGCTTTTTAGTCGATGTTGCAAAATCAGCAAAGTACTTTCAATACCTTCATGAATATTGACTGATTTCATTTCAGCTTCATCCAGCCTTGAGAAGTTTCTTAAACTTAGTACAATCTCACGAATACGCTGGGCACCTACTTGCATGGAATTGGTAATTTTTGGTAAATCCTCACAAATATAATTTAAGTCAATATCTTCGGTAAATGTAAGTATTGCTGGATCTGTTTGAGGATAGCGTTGCTGGTAAAGTTCAATTAATGCAATTAAATCATTTGTATAGTTATTAATATAAGATAAATTTGCATAAATAAAGTTCACAGGATTATTAATTTCATGAGCAACACCCGCTACCATTTGACCAAGAGCAGACATTTTTTCGGTTTGAATGAGGTGAGATTGGGTCTGCTTTAATGAATTTAAAGCTTGCTTCAGTTCATGAGTTCGTTCATCCACTCTAGTTTCTAGGGTCTCGCGTGCTAATTCTAATTCATCAGTATATTGCGCTAGACGTTGAATTAAACTATTGAGCGAGCTAGCTAAGACTCCTATTTCATCTTTTGTAGTTACAGGAGCTAAGATATTAAAGTTTAATTCTTCAGTTGTTCGCTTTGCAACGTTAGTCACAGCTAAAATAGGAGCCGTTAATAGGTGGCTGGTGTAGTGAGCAACAATACCCGCTAGTATGATTGATATTAAAATGCTGGTAGCAACAATTTTAAAGCGGATTGTTTCTGCATCACTTAGTGCTACTTCTGCTTGTTTCTCATCCTGATAAGAGGCATTAATTACGTGATTTAAGTCATCATCAATTAAATCATATTCTAGGGCTATAGGACTGCTCGAGAATTTCACTAACAATTCTTGTAATGGTTCAATATCTTCTAGTTTAAAATTAGAGTTAGCAGGAATTTCTGCCATCAGCTTTTCTACTTGGCGGATATATTCTTCTTTTATTCTTGAATGAGCTTTTAGAAAATCTGGTATCCCTTCACGGTTGTTCTCATGTTTATATTTCTCGCTATTAACATGAGTTTCTACTTCAGACCACAGATTTTTCAGTTCAAGTGCATAATTAGCAAAATCAGCGTATTGATGCTGCAATAATTCTGGTTTATGAGTAATTACAGCAATAACTTGTTGTTGGCTATTCCTTGTTTGTAAAACAGCAGTTTGCAAGCGATGGAGTAGCTGTAGTTCGTACTGAGCATCATCTTTCTGCTGTCTAGCTGGTCTTTGGTAAAAATCTCCAACTATAAGACCGCCAACTGTACCTAAAACAGCAATACTAAGACTTAGGATGTACCCATAACGAATTTTTTGCCCAATAGTAAAATTATGAATTATTTTTAATATCCAACTGTTATCTATTTTAAGAAAAACCTCAAATATTTTTTTATAAATATGATTTTGTTGCATATTTAAAAAGCGGAATCATATTACCAACAAATCATTAAAATACAACAAAGTTATTACTTGCAATAATCTCTTAATTTGCGAAACTAACTTAACATTGCTAAAATTTCAATTTATTATCTAATATATTGATAAAATTCAGTGATATTAGAAAATAGAGCAAGATTTGTTGAATATTAATATCTATCTAATTATTAGCAATAAAATTAAGACGAGCAAGTATCCTCGAAAAAACTTCACTATGCTGAGGGTAAAGCTTCATTTGAATAGATAAAATTCCTAGATTAAAATTTAATATTTGCAGTAATAACTATAATTGATTTCCGAATAATTACTGATTTTTTAGGCTTTTTGCCGTTGGAGTGGAGGCAGAGAAATTAAATATTAGTAATTTTTACTTAATAATTGATAATTTCGTATGCAAATTAATAGATATCATGACTTACGCAACTGGTACACACATCTTCTGATTTAAGAGTCAAGGGTAAAGGGTCAAAAATTCAAGTCTTTTGGACTTTTGACTCTTGACTTTTGACAGCCTCAACGAAAAAAATGTGACATTTTCGTAAGTCCTAGATATAAACCAGGAATATATAGCAATCCTAAATGAGTTGTGAAAAAAATGAACCATACATAAATATTTTGGGAAAATTAAAAACTTGATGATTAGTAACGAGTTCAAATAATCTCTTGACCTGAGAAAAGGATTTACATAAGTGGTAAAACTCTCGAATAAATTTTTTAGCGTACAACCAGATGTCTTCTACAGGATTTTGCGTTGGGTCATTGGGTGCAAATCTCATACAAGTAACTTTCCATTCATCTTCACTTAATCCTTGATTCAGATTATCTAAGTAAGCTTTAAATTCAGCAGAACGATGATAACTAGCTCCATCCCAAATTAAAGCAATACGGCTTTTTGGATACTGGGAAATTAAATATTGTACAAAAGCAATCGCGTTGCTAGAATCACCTTTTTTACAAGGCTTAATTAGAAACTCTTGTGTGTAATAATTTAGAGCGCCAAAATAGGTTTGTCTTTGTCGTTCATTGATCACTGGAACTTCAATCCGTTCTTTCGTATTTCCCCAAATATAACCACAAATATCTCCCCATAATAGGTGACATTCATCTTCAAAAAAAACTATGAGTTCCCCAGATACTATCTCACGCTCATGTGCCGTCAGCCATGCGGTTATTTCTAGTTTTTTTTTAGCTACTAGTTCTGCGTCTTTTTTAGGATTCTTTTTTTGTGTTTTTTTCCAACTTATATTAGCGTCTTTAAAGAGATCGTAATAGCTTTGATTTGACTCAAATACAACATCAAAATTATCTTCTACGTACTCCTTTAATTCTGATAAATGCCAATAGTTTTTCTGTTGAAGCCAGTTTAATACTACTTGTCTTTGTGCAGAGTCAAGATAACTTTTTGACCCTTTGTATTTTAGCCTCAATCCGGTTATACCCTGTTCTATAAATATATATTTCCATTTGTTTACAAAACCAACAGACACTCCGAGAATATTTCCAATCTTTGAATGTTTATAGTTTTGCATCACCATTTGTACTGCCAGTGCCCGTTTTAGTTCTCTGGAGTCTGAGGTAGCCTGAATGAACTCTATCAACTCTTCCATTTGTGCTGCCATGCACCCTATCAATGACTTCTAATGTTCACCATATCAACAACTGTGATTTTTCACAAATGATTTAGGATTGCTATAGCAAAAAATAATTATAATATTTGAAATTGGTTAATTTAGTTTAGCTATGAAAATTTTTCGGCATAATTCCCAATTTAAGATTTTAGGAACATATAGTATTTTAGGCGCGATCGCACTCTTAACTCTGTTTCCATTGCTGTGGCTAATTAGTACGGCTTTGAAATCTCCTACAGAAAACATTTTGCAATCGCCACCGCAGCTATTACCCAGCCAACCTACATTAGATAATTTTGCTAACGTCTGGAATTCTCTACCTTTTGCCCAGTATCTCTATAACAGCACGCTGGTGGCATTGTTAACTGTGGGTTTAAATCTGCTGTTTTGCTCCTTAGCAGCCTATCCCTTAGCCCGGTTGTCATTTCCAGGACGAGATTGGATTTTTATTGCCATTGTTTCCACGATTATGATTCCCTTTCAAATCGTGATGATTCCCTTATATATTTTGACTGTGCAAATAGGGTTGAGAAATAGTTATTTAGGAATGATTTTTCCGAGTTTAGCTTCGGCTTTTGGCATTTTTCTATTGCGCCAAGCTTTTATGAGCGTTCCTAAAGAAATAGAAGAAGCTGCCCGTATGGATGGCAGCTCCGAGTTAGGTTTGTGGTGGTATGTGATGTTGCCGGCAGTTCGCCCAGCACTTGCAACCCTGGCTATTTTCGTCTTTATCGGTTCTTGGAGTGATTTTTTGTGGCCGTTAATTGTCATCCAAGACGAAAACTTATACACTCTTCCCCTGGGCGTTGCAAAGCTTGCAGGTACGTTTTCTCTTGATTGGCGGTTGGTAGCTGCTGGTTCGGTAATTTCCATTGCCCCTGTATTAGTACTATTTCTCTTCTTGCAACGCTATATCGTACCTACAGAAACTGGTAGTGGTGTTAAAGGTTAAACAATTCAAAATTCAATATTATAAATTGCTCGATTTTTGGAGTGTAAATTCATAATGTTGAATTCTGTCTCATGGTGAGATAGGCACACCCTGACTAGCAAGAGTGGCAGTAAATTAATAAGCACCTGTCTTTAAAAAGACAACCCTGATAGTTTTCAAAATAAGGCTGAGGTCGTAAACAACCGACCACTTACGCTGATAGTCGATATCCATACTGACTACTTTTTCAAAGTCGGTAATACTAGAACGACCATTAGCTTGCCATTCTCCAGTAATACCTGGCTTAACTTGCAATCTTTCCCAATGATGAGGTTCATAATGAATCACTTCATCAGGAGTAGGTGGACGAGTACCAACTAGACTCATATCTCCCAGCAGGACGTTCCAAAACTGAGGTAATTCATCTAAGCTGGTACGACGTAAAAACTTACCCACACGAGTAATGCGGGGATCGTCTACAGCTTTAAAAATGTGACCTTGAGCTTGGTTTTTTACCAAATGCTTGAGTTTGTCAGCATTGACAACCATCGAGCGAAACTTCCAGATACGGAAGGGTTTACCCTGAAGGCCACAACGAATTTGCGAATAAAATATCGGGCCTGGATCATCAACAAAGGTAAGAATCGCTACTGGAACTGCTACCACTGCTGTAATGATTAGCCCGATAATCGCACCGAGAATATCAATCAATCTTTTTGCTGTGCTGCTGATAGAGGGGTGTAAAGACTGTGGTGATAGATTTACGGAATCAATCTGATTCCATAATGCTAAATTCTCCACAGTACAACCTTTTGCATCAGTAGTATAAGTAGACATGGACATAGTTTGCCTGCGGTTGTTACTGGACTGTACCGTTTCACTTATGTTCAGTTGCTACTGAGTTTGTACTGAGTGCTAATATAGACAATTTTTCTATCTGTCATAGAAATATCAAGCCAGGCTTTACACAATCTTTCAATTGCACAGCAAAATTATGAAGTTTTAGTATACTTTTGTTAAAGAAAAAAATACGTGATATGGTACGTAGATTTTCGTAAGTAGGGGTTTGTCATTTGTCATTTGTCATTTGTCATTTGGTAATTGGTAATTGGTATTCTCAACTTCCTCATCTCCCTCATCTTCCTCATCCCCAGTCCCCAGTCCCCAGTCCCCAATCCCCAGTCCCCAGTCCCTAAGAAACCTCTAAGGCAAAATTAACAGTATATGGTTCCTCTAACGATTGCTGTGTACTGGCTTTGATAGCATCGAGATAGCGACGCAAATATGAAAGTTGTTGTGAGTTGGGTCGATAGGTGAGACTTCCCTGTTTTTCAAATAATGGCGCAGATGCGATCGCATGATAATCTGGGTTATTTTGAGAACTTTGGGTGAGCCATGCAGTATCAGGCGTGTTAGGTATTAAACCAGGGGGTAATTCCCCTTCTAAGAAAGCTAATAGGCGTTGCTGACAGATGCGGGTATTAATGCCACGCCCCTCAAATAAATGGATGATTTCGCTAAAGGATAGGGGTCTATCGGGCAGCAGTCGCAGCAATTCTGTAAACAGGAAATAATCGGTATATTGTTGCCTGGGGATTTCTAAAACCTGGGGATGTAGCGGTAACATCGCTAAACCATAGGCAACTCGACTACAATTAGGCGCGCCATTTTCACCAAGGTAGGAATCTTGAATTATTTTGGCGTTGGGGAGTTTTTGCTTCAGCCAGCGATTGACTGTAGCGATGGAAGCCACGCCACCTGTTAAGATAGCTTGGTTAATTGCTTCTGTGGGTATACCACGCGCTACCAATAACTTATTCAGTTCGCGATTGAGGCGGCGCACAAAGGGAACTAAGACTTGGCTTTCTAAATCTCGCCTTTGTAAAACCCATCGCTGATCGGCTAAATCTAAAGTGAAAGATTCTTGGTGTTGTAAGATTAACTTCAAAGCTAATGCCGCATCTAGTACCGCTTGCCCCAACAGCGAACTTTCTAAACGCTGCTGGAGAATAATCCGCGCCACAATATCTGGTTCGCCCACTCGCGGAAGTTCCAAATCTTCTAACCCCAAACTTTGCCAATGCATCTGATCTAAACCAGGAATATTTGATTGCCAAAGTCCAGGCTGACTGCTAACTTGCTCACCTGTAATTTCCGAGCGTAATTGCCGAGATTTGGGTGGTAAAAGTAGTTGACAGATAATATCCTGCTCAATGCCCTTACCTGCATAAGCAAAGCTATGCAGCATGAAGTCATTATGGGCAAATTGCGATAAGTTTTCTGGTAAATCAACTAATGCCATTTCTGTGGCGGTAGCCCCAATATTGATGGCTAGGGTATCGCCAACTAAGGGTTGTTCGTTGCTGTGTACAGAACGTAAACCTTGACTATGGCTTAACTGTACCGCTTCACCGTTACCAGCATCGAGTACACTCAAAAGACTTGCGATCGCTTCTTCAACAAAAAAGACTTGCTGTGGATGTTTGACTAATTTGCTATTGAGTAAAGCTTCTCGCAAATTAAAGCGATATTGTTCTGACCAACTAGATGGGCAAGTACAGATGACACCTGCAATATTATTAATAATGTTGTGGAAAGCTGGCTCTTTTATACCTATCGCTGTTGCAGTTAAACCTTGAGTCGTACTTTGGCGATCCGACTTGAGCGTTAAGAGGAGTTTAGCGAGCGATCGCACTACCCAAACTAAAGGCCCCGCAGAAAATTCATTAAATTGCAGCACGGGTTCCCATTTTTGCCTAGCACTCTTGTAGGGAATGGCTACTTGTAAATAAGGCTTCAACTGTGCGGAATACAGTGTGCTTTTTAATTTGGCATCTGGCTGTGGTGATGCGGCTGCTGTTTGCTCAGAAGCAGTAGGTAAATAAACTTCTGCTGGTAACCGAAACGATTGTTGGAAAGCACTACCGCCTGCTGGATTTTCTGCTGACCAGTAAATAGGATACACAACATAGGTAGAGCGATCCAAAAGTGCGGCGGAAATACCTGTTGTGCCAAAATCAATTCCTAGATACCAGTTCGAGTCTGGAGTATTTTGCGGTGCAGGTTCTGGCTGATTGAGGCTGGGCGCACCAGACAAGGAAGAAGTTGCTGTAGTTGTCTCTTCCTTTTTTTTTTCGATAATGGGGCTAAAGTCTAACTCAGCTTCTGGCTGTGGAAAGGAAGTGGGAGTAATTTGAGGCGCTGCTGTCTGATTCAAAGCATTGGGAGACAGATTCTCTGCTGGTTCCTGAGGTGCAGTTTCCTGAGTTTGCTGTTGTTGGGCTTGATTGCTGCGATTTACCCAACTGGTGATTAGCGGTGACTGAGAATTGAGCAATCCATCAAAGTTTGCCAAATCTTGATCCAATAGCTGCAACTGCTCATCATCCAAGGAAATATCTGGCATGGTAGCTGCTGTCTCTAGAGAAAGCAAGTTTTCTCGTGGCGAAGCTGGAATGTAGCTATCTGAAGAGTTTTCTGGGTGCTCATCGTGATTTTCAACTTCTGTTCTGGAGCTAGGAGTGATTACTGTTGTTGCAGTTGAGACATCAGCTGGTGGAGATGAAACTGCGATCGCTTCTTCGCGATCGCCTAATTCAACTAACAACTCGGTGAGGGATGTAATTGTATCAGTGTTAGTTTGATTAGCTGCAACCTCGGTTGTGGTTGTAACTGCGGCGGCTGGCGTTGTTAGTGGAGTTTCGTCAAAAAATAAAGTTTCCCATTCTTGGGAAAATAAATCTGTGGGTGGTGGTGGTAAGTTTTCGACTGCGGGTAAAGTCTCTTGACTTGCTTCTGCAACAGTAATTTCTGTTGGCTCTAATTCCAGATTGTTTGGCGCTTCTACACCAAAATCTACAGATTCCGCTGGCTCAGTAGATAATACTGGCAAAACAGCTTCGGGTGGCGACAGTTCATTACTAACAACTTGGTTCGGCTCTATTTCTGCAACAGGCTGAGTCTCATTTTTCTTACCAAACAAACTGGCATAAAGTTTATCTACTTCATCTGCTGGAGAACTATCTGACTGTAATGTAGTAGGTGTTGCAGCATCAGGAGCCTCAAAAGAGGATGAAGCATCTGCAATCAGTTCCAACAGCATTGCATCCAAGTCATCTGCAGGTGCAGTATTTTCTGCTGGCGTTGGTAAATTTACTAATGGTTGATTGACTAATTCAACCTTAGTTTCATCTGACTCTAGGGTTGCTGGAATTACTTCTTCCCTGGGTGTGGATAAAGATGCTGGCTGTTGGGGAAATTCTTGTAAATACTGCGTCAAATTATTCACAAAGCTCACCATGACTTGTTCACCTTGCAACCCTTGGGCGTGCATTCTTGTCAGGGCTTGCGATAGGGATTCATGGTAGGTGCGAATATTGCGCTGTAATGCCTCAAAAACGATATTTAAAGTGCCATCTAGTGATAATAAACGTTGGTCGAATTCCTGACCTAGCCTAGTTAACTGCTCTATTTGCCCAGAGGATTGTAAGAAAGGTTGGGGTGTCGCTGCTGCGGTTTCAGAAACGGTATCATTAGCAACATTGGAACCAGGAGTATTTGCTAAACTCTGTGTTAACTGTGAGGTGAAAGCAGGCGTGAGGCGACTGCCAAGCATCTGCATAAATTCTTTAATGATCTGTTCTTGAGTTGCTAACTGCTGAGTCAGGGAATAGCTATGTAGCCGCCTTTGCTCTAATTGTCTAATTTCTTGCACTAGCGTGGCTCGCTCTTGCAACAAAGTTGCTAATTCTGCTTGTAACGGCTGAAGTAAAGCTTTGATTTCACTATTTAAATTTTGCCCCAGAGTTGTACTCTGTTCCTCACCTGCTGGCTGTGAAGCTTGCTGAAGATTTTGATCGACAAATTTTGCTAACAAAGGCGATCGCGGTTTTTGTTGTGCGGGTTGGTTTTGACTATCACTCGTCAAAACCTCACTTTCTCCCAGTTTCACCAGAAAATCGCGAACTCGGTCTAAAACCTCTTTTGGCTCCTGCGCCTGACTAGACAGGAGTTTAGACAGGCGCTTACCATTACTGGCAAGTAAATTGTCAATATCTGCAATTAGTCTTTGAATTTCATCTGCGCGAGAAGTCACTGTATATACCTTAGGTAGAACTTTCTGTCAATTTTTAAGCAAATAAATTTACAATTATTGAAGCTACGCGGGTTGGCGTTTTGCCAATCTCCCGATCGCACTTCTAAGTGCAATTATGTTTATGTTATAGATTATGGGAATTTAAGCTATCGTCAATAGACCTTGGGCAGAAATTGATATTGGGCATAGGGCATGGGGCATTGGGCATGGTAATTGGTAATAGGTAATCGGTAATTGGTAATTAGTTATTTTCCCCTTGTCCCCAGTCCCCAATCCCAAATCCCCAATCCCCAATCCCCAGTACCCACTCCCCAAACAGTTAAGTTAAGAGTATAAGGTTAGCAAAAATTAACTACCTTGAGTATCATTAATGTGTCTACTGAGGTTAGGAAGTCAAGAGTTGGCGATCGCGTTTACCCATAAAGAATAACTTTAGGAGGCGTTTCTACACTCCCTGAGGTTTTTAGATACTAAAAAAACAACTCTTGGGTCGCTTTCTTGTGTAACATAGTTTAGTTTTATTTTTGTAAAGTGCTTTGTTCTGATAGCTTAGGCTTAAAGATAGCACTGTCGTTTGTTGTGTATCCAACAGCTTTATTTAATAAATATGTAATTCAGATGTTGTAATGGAAGACCGATTTAGTCTGCAAACACCTGCCAATCCCTGGATGCTCTCGACTCCCTTTTTTCAAGGGCTACCAGAATTGGTTGTGGAAACAGCCCTCACTCATTTTGTGACCCGTACTCATCCACCCAATCAAGTGATTTTACTGGAAAATGATTGGGGTGGTTCAGTATACTTTATTGTTGATGGTTGGGTCAAAATTCGTACCTACAATTTAGAAGGCAAAGAAGTAACATTAAATATTATTGGCAAAGGTGAACTGTTTGGGGAAATGGCGGCGCTAGATGAAGTACCTCGCTCTACTGATGTCATTACCCTCACGCCTACTGTCATTGGGAGTATGCCATCACAGGACTTTGTCAAGTTACTTCAAACAGAGCCTATGGCAGGAATGCGATTAGCTCAACTGATGGCGCGGCGTTTGCGACAAGTCAATCGCAGACTGCGCTTGCGGGAATCTGATAGCCAATCACGGGTGGCTGATACTTTGCTGTTTTTGGCGGAAGGACAGGGAAAAAAGGCACAAACAGGCACAGAAATTCCTAATTTGCCACATCGAGAACTCAGCAGTTTAAGTGGGTTGGCAAGAGAAACAGTGACACGAGTCTTGACAAGGCTAGAAAAGAAAGGCTTGATTAAACGGGATCAAGATATTATTTGTATTCCTGATTTGACTGCCTTGGAAAGAATGATCGTTTAAATACTTGTCAAATATGAGCATTTTAGATTCTCTGCCAGATGAGCCAGAATCAGGTTCATCGCCTGAATCTCAAACCCCGCAAAATCGGTCAGACAAACAAGGCAATTCGCTCAAGTTTGACAATCAAAGCACGCTGCAACCTCCCCAATTAAAGGTAGATGCACCTTTAAGGATGGTGGAAACAGCTTTTTTGGCTAGTACTGCGAGTTTGATTTGGTTTATTAATTTTTATTTTCCTTTGGGCCCGGTATTAAAAATATTTTTTCCGGTACCGATCGCTCTAGTCTACCTGCGTTGGGGGCGACGCGCTGCTTGGATGGCAGCAGTTACATCTGGCTTGCTGCTAGGGGTGTTAATGGGCCCTGTTCGCAGTTTGCTGTATGTGATGCCCTATGGTTTTATGGGTGTGCTGTTAGGTAGTGCATGGAATCGCCGTGTTCCTTGGATAGTTTCTATTACCTTGGGTATGTTACTAGGCACTTTAGGGGCTTTTTTTCGGGTATGGTTTCTGTCAGTGCTATCCGGTGAAGACCTATGGATTTATGCAATTAACCAAGTAACAGAACTATTAGAGTGGATATTCCTGAAGCTGGGCTTATTAATCAACCCTAGTACATTGTGGATTCAAATCGGAGCGATCGCTTTGATTATGTTCAACAATTTTATCTACTTGTTTGTAGTCCACATAGGAGCATGGCTGTTATTGGATCGTCTGGGAAATCCTATCCCCCGTCCGCCTCGCTGGGTACAAGTTTTGATGGATTATGAATAAAAGTCAAAAGTTGCAGAGACGCGATTAATCGCGTCTGTACAAGAGTCAAAAGTCAAAAGTCCAGAGTCCAGATTTATAGTAATTGAACTGTGTACCGAATCGCACAAATATTAGAAACCTAAACTTAGTAGCATTCACCCTTGACCTTTGACCCTTGACCTTTGACCCTTCCAATGATTAGTATTTATACTCAAATAGCACAGGGGGAAGCTTGGATTGCTAAGTATCGCGATCGCTTACCTGTGTTTGCTTGTATTTTAGGATTTACAGAAACTGGTTTGATTCCAGGGATTTCTGCGGCGGGAAAGACTCCGGAAGATAGGAAGTATACGGCTTGTGCTGATGCAGAATTTCTCTACTATGGTGCTGAACACCAAGCCAAATATCCTCTACCACCACTAGCGGCTGGCGCGTCGCCTGTGCTAATTTCTCGTGCTGTGGTGGAAGCGCTGAAAACTCCTGTTTATTTGTTTAATGCTGGACTACCATACACCCCAGCAGTACCAACAATCGATTTGGGTGGCTTTCCTGCTAGGTGTTTAAGTCAAGGTAACGCGATGGAATTAGCAACAGTCAAGCACTTGCTAGAACAAGGATTGCTTTGGGGTAATAAACTGGCTGCTAATCAAGATGGATATTTAGTATTAGGGGAATGTGTGGTTGGTGGCACAACTACCGCCTTAGCAATTTTAACTGGCTTAGGCATACCAGCAGAGGGCAAGGTCAACAGCAGCCATCCTATTTGTAACCATGACCAAAAATCGGCCTTGGTACAAGCAGGTTTAGAGAAAATGAGACAAAGAGCAACCAATCCCCAATCCGCAATTACCAATTACCAATCCCAAGTAGATCCTTTAGAACTGATCGCATCTGTTGGCGATCCGATGCAAGTGGTAGTGGCGGGAATGGCGATCGCAGCTAGTCGCAGTTGTGGTGTGTTGCTGGCTGGTGGAACGCAAATGCTAGCTGTTTATGCGCTGATGAATGCGATCGCCCAAGCTTATAATTTATCTTGGCAACCCGAAGAAGTAGTAGTAGGTACAACGCGTTGGGTAGCAGAAGATCCCACTGGGGGGACGGTGGAATTAGCCCTCAGTTTAGGGAAACAAGACATAATGAAGGGTGGAGAAACCCCACCCTTACTAGCTACACAACTGAATTTTACTGATTCTTGTTATCCCCAACTCCAGGCTTACGAACGGGGCTTTGTTAAAGAAGGTATGGGCGCTGGAGGAGCTGCGATCGCTGCTCATCTTAGTCTAGATTGGCAGCAAAACCAACTTTTGGAAGCCATCGAAAAACAAATTGAGAGATTGAGCAGATTCAATCAACAATAGCGGATCTCAAGACTCAGCAAGTGACTGGTTATCAGGTTACAAAAATCACCTAATTTTAGATTTTAAATGGAAAACTTTGGACTGAAATCGTTAATATTTAAGCTACAAGCTACTGATTGATTTGGGAAAAAAATAAACATCCAAAATTTAAAACCCCTAGAAGGCATGGGGTCAATCTAAAATCTAAAATTGTTGGACAAATTAGTGAATTCTTTCTCGGAGTAATTGTTCTTCTAAGGCTGCAATGCGATTGTAAGCTGCAGTTAATTGTGCTGTTAGTCGTTGTATTTGAATTTCTGGGGAGATAGTTTTTTCTCCTCCTTGACGATTCATATCGCTGTAAATGCCATCAGCCAATACATCCTTATGTTCCATTTCAGGATTGTAATTCAGATTCCCCCGGAACTGATAATGTACAGCTTCGGTATTTTCTGGATAATTATCTCTTGCCTGGGTTTTAGCTAAAGAGCATTCTGATAGAGTTTGAGTCACTTTACCATCAAGCTCCTCAATCACTTGGCAGAGGTTATCCAGCTTATGGCTCAAAGTCGTGATCTGCTTTTGTAATGGCTCCATTTAATACCCTAATCCGCATATTTTCTCTATGTTATTCAATTTACTGCCGACCTTAAATATACTTATGAATTATTTAATTTTTGCCAACTTCTGTTGGATTGTGAAACTAAAGTCATTACTTATCTATATATCTCAATATTTTCCTTAGTAGCTCTCATAATTTTGTTGAGTAAATTAAAGTTTTTGGAATTAATTTTGCGATAAATTCTCTAAAATAGAGATAATTGAAGATTTTAGTGGCTAATAAACAACAAATCTGGCCATTCTCATGGTTTTAGCAGCAAAATTTAGTTGAACTTAGACGCAAAAAGCCTAGTTAGACAGGTGTGTAACTTCCAGAAGAGTTACAGTCTAAAGTTTATGTAATGCTATTGCTGGGGTGAGCATAATAAAAGCCGAGTCAGCCATTCCCGGCGCGATCGCGCCTCTCTCAGGTCAGGAGTTTGTAGGACAATATCAATCAAATATGCGGGGAATAAATTCTCTACAAATCATGACATTCGACCATAAAGCAGAGAAAGCAAGCACAGTTGCGTAATTCAGTTAATTACCAAAAAGTACAAAAGCAGTAGCCTATATCAATTACAGCAAGCACAACCAAATTTCCACATCTATCAAAAGTAGGAGAAAAACTCAGGAAGCTGTGGTTGACTGTTAACATTTTATTTTTGGAGTTCCCTCAAAAGTGCAGGTTGTGAAAATTCTGGTGTTTCAATGCTTAACATAGGTATAATGCAACATCTCATATCCTATAATCGATGGATCGACGGTCGTTTTTATTAGCCACAGGTACACTGGCAATTTCACAACTACTTATTGGCTGTGGTGGAAGCAACCGGACGCAGCTGAAAGTACAGCTATTAAAAGGTTCCATACCTGGCCAGGTAGTTAATGAATTTCAGAAAAACTTACAGCGACAGGTAGAGTCTAAGTTTACTCCTGTCGATCAAATACAAGATTTATTCAAACAATTGCAAAGTTGGCAAGAAAAGCCAAAAACTAGCGATGAGCAAGGATGGAGTCGGTTTATCCCATTTCAGCAAAACCAAAAAACACCTGTAGCTGACTTGGTAACATTAGGAGATTATTGGCTGAAAGCGGCGATTCAACAAAACCTAGTCGAACCATTGAATCAAGGACAAATCAAACAATGGTCGGCTGTGGATGAAAAGTGGAAACAATTGGTAACGCGCAACAACCAAGGTAATCTTGATCCACAAGGGAAAGTTTGGGCAACTCCTTACCGCTGGGGTAATACAGTATTGATTTATAATCGCCAGAAGTTCCAAGAATTGGGATGGAAACCCCAAGATTGGAGTGATTTGTGGCGAGAGGAATTGCGATCGCACATTTCTCTTCTCAATCACCCACGAGAAGTAATTGGTCTAGTTTTAAAGAAATTAGGCAAGTCTTACAATACCGAAAATCTTGACCAAGTACCAAACTTGGAAACAGAACTGCGGACATTAAATCAACAAGTTAAATTCTACGATTCTCGAACCTATCTGGAACCTTTAATTGTTGGTGACACCTGGCTAACACTTGCTTGGTCTGAGGATGCAACGCCAGTGTTATTGCGTTATCCCCAACTAGCAGCAGTTATCCCCCAATCGGGAACATCATTATGGGCAGATTTATGGGTACGTCCCAAAGGTGCCGTCAAAGATGATTTATTAAATAGATGGATAGATTTTTGTTTACAACCCGCGATCGCTAAACAAATTGCGATTCTCACCAAAACTAACTCGCCAACTGCTACAAATATTGCAGCTGCAGATATTCAGGAACCATTGCTCAATCTTTTAGTAAATAATCCTGCAGTTTTCGATAAAAGCGAATTTCTGCTCCCCTTATCTGATTCAGCAACAAAGCAATACGAAACTTTGTTTACCAAAATCAAGGAAGGATGAAATAAATTGCCCTCATAATGTTCGCTAAAAGACTAGCTTGACAGCGGTAAATAACTAATTAGGCTGAAATTATATCAAAGGATATCTGACGGGCACAACATTGTTGTGTCCTGTCTAACTAGTAATTACTGACAAATGCCGATGCTGTAAATTCTTTAGATAGGATATAATGCTGCTTTAAAGCCTGTAATCATTATTACTAAGTAATCGCAACTATTATTGACTACGTTAACCTAAGGTGTGAGTAACTATGCAATTAAACGATTATCAGAAAAAAGTAGAGGCAACTAATAATGAAAGTGATTATAACTATGAAGTAAAAATATCCTCCACAGCAGGAATGGTATTAACACAAGCTGAAGAGATTAACGAAATGATAGACAAATTATTGGTAGATTTCAAGCCAATAGACCGCGAAAAACTCACTAAAAAATTAAGCGGTCTTTTATATTGGACTGTAGTATTAATGACTCACTTTGATGTAAATATAGAAGATATTGCTAAAAGGTCTCTTGATTGAAAAGAGCGCTACGATACATCGGAAATAATCCAATACTTAGGCTGACTTAGAAAAAACTTTTATACAAAATTTTTTGAGATTTCTTTTAGCTGATTAAATAATACAAATGCAAATAAGGTGTCGCAAAGATTTTTTGATTTGGTATTACGCAAATGAGAAAACAATATCTGCTTTTGCTTATTAAAAAAGGCGATCGCTCGTAGGATGCGTTATTAACGCATCCCAAAAAGCTTATGGTGCAGTACAGTTAAAGTAATACCAATTTAAAAAAAGAATGCGGCAGATGGTAGGGGCATGGCATTGCCATGCCCTCTAGAATATATTGATGTGCCGCAAACACTATTTAAATTGGTATAAGAATTAGGTGTCAACCTTGGAGTTACTAACAATACAAGGACAGCCTGCCAGCATTCTGGGATTGGCAGGACAATCGATAGATGATGCTGATGCTGTTTTGTTGGCATTTACAGCCGGAATCAATTACTTTTTCTTTTACAATCTAGAATCTGAAAACTTTTTGGGTGGCTTAAAATCTCTGTTAGCAAAAAAACGCGAGCAGGTATTGGTAGCGACAGGAAGCGAAAGCCGTGATCTAAAATCTTTACGTCATTACTTAGACTCTGTACGCCATTATTTAAATACCGATCAGCTAGATATATTTTTTCTGGAATATGTCTCCCCTGCTGACGATGTGAAGCAGGTTCAAGTAGTACTAGATGAACTTCGTTTGTGGCAAGACTCAGGATTTGTACGCTATGTGGGCGTTACCACACACAATCGAACTATTGCTTTAGAAATCATCCAGCGCCATCAGTGTGATGTATTAATGCACCGTTACAACATGGCACATCGTAAGGCGGAAGAAAAGGTATTGCCAGAAGCGCAAAAAGCTAATATTTCCGTAATAGCCTTCACTTGCACTCGCTGGGGAACATTACTTAAAGGAGATCCTCACTGGCAGGGAAAACTACCCACTGCAGCAGACTGTTATCGTTACGCGCTCAATAACTCAGCAGTGCGTCTAGCACTGACTGCCCCAAAAACTAAACAGGAATTAGCAGAAAATCTTTCTGTACTACACTCACCTCAACTTTTAAATCAAGAACTAGCCCAATGGCAAGAATACGGTGACTTGATTTACGGTAATGGGCAAGATGCATTTGACACCCAATGGATTTAATATTCCTTGTAGTCAATCGAATCAAGGTAATTCATAATTATGAATCTTAAATTACGAATTACCTTGCTTGCTTCTCGCCGGAGGCGATTATTAAGAATTAGCGACTAAAACGTCTTTTACCCTGCCTGTGCTTGGCAACTTCTTTGCGCTTGCGTTTTTCCAGAGGCGTTTCAAAGTGACGATGCTTCTTCATATCGGGAAAAATTCCCGCCTTAGAAACTTCTCGCTTAAATCGGCGTAGGGCTGATTCAATGTGTTCATTTTCACCCACTACTACTTGGGTCATTATCTCTCCTACTAAACTAACTAACTGCTTAAACTGATCGAGCATTCAGTTGACTAAAGTGCAATTTTGTTACACTTTTTGTCTAACTTGAAAATTTGCTGGTAAAGTTTTAATGCTTCAAAGCTTAGTAGCGGTTACGAGAGCCACCATATCCGCCTCTACCGCCAGAAGAACCACCTCTGTCTTCTCTGGGTTTAGCTTTGTTAACTTTCAGGTCACGACCCATCCATTCAGCACCATCAAGGGCTTCAATTGCAGCCGTTTCTTCAGCATCACTTCCCATTTCTACAAATCCAAAGCCACGTGGCCGTCCTGTTTCACGGTCAGTAGGTAGTTGAACGCGCTTCACAGTGCCATATTCTGCAAAAACAGCAGTCAAAGCATCTTGGGTAACTTCGTAAGAGAGGTTGCCTATATAAATTGACATTAGATGATCTCCAAAATTATCACATTCATTGAGACTTAAATTTCGGAGAAAAATCTGTAAATACCAAAAGGGAAAAGCCTGTCAATACTAAAAACAAAAATACTCACCGAATTAATTCTCGTTTTCTAGGATGACATATAAGTTAATTTTTTGCATCCTGTAGATCCTTGGTGAGTTAGTCATGATATGAACACAAGTATAACTACCTGCCCAACGCCAGTGTTTTCCATAAAGGACTTCCAACCAAAGAGGCGTTGCATAAATGCGGGATGAATTAGCTAAATACGGGTATTTCTCCATACTTCAGGTAATGTAGTAACAATTTAATTGATAGCTTAAGCATATCTACAGATTTGGAGTAACATAATGTTTTGCGATGTAGACGTGCCAGATAATGGCGTAAACGTGTATTTTCTCCTTCTACTCGTGTCATATATGTTTTGCTAATAATATGGTCTCCTGGGTTAATGAAACTAGCGTAAACAGGCCATCCATCTGTGACGTAAAAATAGCATCCCCAGAGGCTAACAATATTCCATAAAGGTTTAAAGGTTTCTGCACTATGGTCTCCTACAACCCAAGCCAAAATTCCCCTATTAAAGTGGTCTAACGCCGTCCATATCCAAATTTTGTTTTTTTTGACCGCACAAAAGTTTCTAGTTCATCTAATTCCCCAACGGATGGTATTTTATCTGTTGGCGGTGCCTCCGGCAACTTTTCGCCGATTTGTTTTACCCAGTTAATTATCGTCGTGTGATGAATCCCTGTTTGACGTTCAATTGCTCTAAAGCCTGCACCATTAACGTATGCTTTTAAGCATTCTACTTTCTTCTCATCTGAGTATCCTTTTGGTGGGCTGTAGATATCAATGAATTGGCGATCGCAATTAGTACAGATGTGATTCTGTTTACCTCGTCGCCAGCCATTTTTCCTAATCTCAGTAGAGCCGCAGTATGGACAATTCACAGTAGCGCACCTAAATTCATCCCTCTATTATGCAACGCCTTCTATCGCTTTGACAGGCGGGGGAAAGGGTAAGGGGAAAAGGGTAAAGGTTTAAAACCCTTCTCCTTTGACCTTTTCCCTTTACCCAATCTACACCTGTTAATATTTGTGTGTTGAACTACTACCTATAACCGACTCTTACTTGGAAGTATAATCATTGCAAAATAAGGCACTTCCGCCGGATCGACTTCATCCAAGGGTACAATTCTTTGCTGTGCCATTGTTGCCCGTTCAATATATAACGCCCGCGAAGCTAATCCTAATTGATGCAGAATATCGCGTACTTTGGTAAAGTGACGGCCCAATTTCATAATTGCGGCTGCATCTGTTTTTAAAAGTTGTGAGATCAGTTCTTCCGCTGGTAGGGGTGCAGGCAAAACTGTGAGCACATCGTTGTAGTAGGTAAAAGGTACACCCAAAGCTACTGGGCAAGCCATCAGTGAGGAAACTCCAGGGACAACTTCGGTTTCGTACTTCTCAGATAACCGTGTGAATACATACATAAACGAACCGTAGAAAAACGGATCGCCTTCGCAAACTACTACCACATCCCGCCCAGCTTCTAGATGTTCTGCAATGGGTTCAATTTCTTTGTCATAAATTGACTTGGCTTTTTCTGGTTCTAAAGCGCGGGGGAGATGATAGAGTACCTCGATTTGATTCCCTGGAAGATATGGCGCAATAATTTTTCTAGCAATACTTTCTTTATCTGCTGCTGATTGATACGCAACTACAGGCGCAGTTTGTAGAAGCCGTAACGCTTTTAGGGTTAAAAGTTCTGGATCGCCTGGCCCTATGCCAATTCCATAGAGACGACCTTTAATTGACATATATTATTCTTCCTCTGTTGCTAAAGCGTTAACTGCGGCAGCGGCGATCGCACTCCCGCCACGCCGACCATGTAATGTTAAAAATGGTACATTACGGCTATCTTCTGCTAGTGCGGCTTTCGACTCGGCTGCACCCACAAACCCCACAGGAAAACCCAATATCACAGCAGGTTTGGGGCAACCCTCATCCAGCATTTCCAATAACCGGAATAAGGCAGTGGGCGCATTCCCAATTGCCACCACTGCACCTTCGAGATGCTTGCGCCATAATTCTAAGGCAGCTGCCGATCGCGTAGTACCCATTTTCTCAGCTAATTCTGGGACTTCTGCATCGTAAAGCGTACAAATAACTTGGTTATTTGCAGGTAATCGTCGCCTTGTAATGCCTTCCGCCACCATCCGACAATCACAGAGTATGGGCGCACCATCAGCCAAAGCTGCCCGTCCAGACTGCGCTGCTGTGGGTGAATATCCCAAGTCAGTGACAATATCCGTCATTCCACAGGCATGAATTAGACGCACTGCAACCTTTGCTACATCTGGCGGCAATATTTCTAGATTTGCTTCCGACCGGATAATGGCGAAAGAATTACGATAGATTTCCTTGGCATCTTGGATGTAGTCAGGCATTGGCGGTTGGGGACTGGGGATTGGGGACTGGGGATTGGGGATTGGGGAGAAATAACTGTTGACTGTTGATTGTTGACTGCTGACTGTTGACTTTAGACTTCAGCCTTCAGATATCTATTGGCAAATTCCCTGAAAGTCTCATCTAGGTTGAGGCGTTGGGTTTTATATCCTAGCAGCATCTTTTCTATTAATGCGGGCATTTTTGCCACAGTTACAAATTGATATTCGCGACCAAATTTTTGTTCGTTGTCGTCAACGCCTACATAAACTTGATAACCTTCTAGTTTTTGATTGTCTTCCTCAATGCTGACACCGAGTAGGGTGATATCACTTTTGCTGTGCTGGGCGCAGGATTTAGGACAGCCGCTAAAGTAGATATTTACAGGGCTATCTAGGGAAATGCGAGTTTTGAGATATTCTGCCAATGTTAATGCGTCGCCTCTGGTGTCGGTAGCTGAGGAGGCGCACCCTTTGCTACCAGAACAGGCAACTAATGTACTCTTGATATTGCTAATGGAATAATCTAATTCCAAAGCTACAATTTCTCGTTGCACATCAGCAATAGATTGTTGAGGAATATCGGTTAGGAGTAAGTTCTGCCAAGGGGTAAGCCTGAGAGTACCGCTACCGTATTTTTCGGATAACTCCACTAATCCTAATAATTGTCTGGTTTCTAGACGACCTAAGGGTAAAACAATTCCTAGATAAAATAAACCTGACTGACGTTGGGGATGAATGCCAATATGTTGAAACTGAGGTTGTGATTTCGGTTCCCATCTCTGGGTTTGTGGGGAGGATAGAGGAAAAGCTAGACGCTGCTGGACTTGTTGTAGATAATTTTCACAGCCTATATTGTGCAATACTTCTCGCAGACGCAGTTTATGTTTACTTGTAGAATCCAGATGAGCTAGGTAAACATCGGCTAAAGCTGCCAACATGGGTAAACATTGCTCTGGTGGCAATAAAATTCCTGTATCCTGGGCAGAGTTACCCTTTGCGCCGACACTCAAACACAGGCGGAAGTAAACTTCTCCATTTACTAAGACAGATGCGAAAACGATATCATTAACGCGATCGCTTACCGAAACTATGCCACCACCATCAAAGCACACGCTGAATTTGGCAGATAGTCCTGATAGTTGCGAATTAGCTGTGATGTAATTGTCCCAAGCTGTCACAAAGGGACGAGTGTCAATTAATTCTTGGGGATCAATTCCAGCCGTTGGACTGGTCATAATATTGCGGATTTGATCTACAGTTTTGTTACTGCAACCTAAACCTAAAGCTTGCAGATGCTGCAACACAAGAGAATTTATCCCCTGATGGATTTCGCGCACTTGCAAGTTAGCACGATTAGTCACATCTACATAGCCACGGCCATATTGATCAGCGATATCTGCGATCGCCCGGCACTGTTGACTATTTAAAATCCCACCAGGTATTCTAATGCGGGATAATATACCATCTTGAGCAGGGGTGGCGTAGAATAAGCCAGGACATTTAGTAAATCCAGACAGCAAAACTATAACTCCTTCCCTGTGCAACGCAGGGATGTAGATGATCTATGTCTCTTTAGGACAGCTTGAGAGTTGGCATTCTGACTTACTCAATCTTGGATTTTAGATGCTGAATTTTGGCTAATTCTCTGACTCGTGATTTTTGTGAGTCACCGGTTGCTAACATACTCCCGACCATCAAAATTACAATCTAAAATCTAAAACTGCTTTACAGCTGCGGCACAGTCCCGGAATTACACCGGCGTTTCCCAACCCCAAGCTTTAGTAATTTAGCATGAGAAGGTAGTGACAATTATCGCTGCTTTATATTTTTCATCAACTGAATAAGATTTATTTAACCAAGCTATACATTTTGAAATTCTGAATTTACGGTGATTTTATAGCAATAATTGATTAATAAGTTAGATATTTAGCATATTTAATAGATAAAATAGCATTTTTCAGGCTCTTGCTCTGTTTTATACCAGTATATATCTCTTAACTACGAATATATTCACCGCTGAGTATTCAGGATTCTCTAACTTACTCTTCAGTAAATGTGTGTACTTTGCCCGCCTAGAACTGTTAAACTCAAAATCAGGGAACTCAACACAATAGAAAACCTAATGTCAGAAACCTCACCAGCTAAAGATAGCCGTATTGACTTGAGAGTGACCCAAGAACAAAAGGAACTCCTAGAAAAAGCCGCTTCCCTCAGAGGAATTTCCTTAAGTGCCTATACTCTGTCTCACCTTTTACCCATTGCCAAACAAGAAATAGACAATCAGGAAAGGCTAGTGCTTTCAGATTGTGATCGCAACTTATTTATGTCCATGATGGAAAATCCCCCAGAACTCCAAGGGAACCTGAAAAAAACCATCAAAAAA
Source organism: Nostoc carneum NIES-2107 (assembly GCA_002368155.1). Taxonomy (GTDB): domain Bacteria; phylum Cyanobacteriota; class Cyanobacteriia; order Cyanobacteriales; family Nostocaceae; genus Aulosira; species Aulosira carnea. The sequence continues at coordinate 5,879,542 of AP018180.1, read as the reverse complement.
TATCGGGCTAAATATGGACAATGAGTCTGAAAAAAGATGGAATTTTGTCCCTATTAATAAAAAGCATCAAAAAGAGAATTTTGACTGTGGTTATCCAGTTTTAAATGATTATCTCAAAAAATACGCTCGACAAAATCATGAAAAAGGAATTGCTAAAACTTTTGTGGCTATTTCTCAATCTCAATCTTTAAAAATAGAAGGGTTTTATACAGTTAGTGCTAGTGTCATAGAGTTTGCATCTCTACCAGAATCTGATCAAAAAGGAATGCCTACCTATCCAATTCCAGCAATACTAATTGGTAAGTTAGCTGTAGATAACTCAGTCAAAGGGCAAGGGTTAGGAGGAGAATTACTAGTAGATGCACTTTTGAGAGCAGTCAAAGCTTCTCAAGAAATTGGCATTTTTGCTGTGAGAGTTGATGCTATAGATATGAAGGCAAAAGAATTCTATCTAAAATACGAATTTATTCCTTTTCAAGATAAACCTCTTTCACTGTTTTTACCGATGAAAACTATCTTCAGAGAATTTATATAATTTTTATATAAAGATAAAATATCTTCAATAATTGAGATTTTTAATTTTTAGATATGACTAATATTTCTGTACCAAATAATGATTGGAATGCTGCCCTTTATCAAGATAAACACGCTTTCGTCTGGCAGTATGGCGAAGACTTATTAAAATTACTCAACCCTCAACCAGGGGAATCAATTTTGGATCTCGGTTGTGGTACAGGACAATTAACAGCAAAAATTGCCCAAGCTGGGGCTGATGTCTGGGGAATTGATCATGCACCTGAGATGATTGATCAAGCTAAACAAAACTATCCTCATCTGCGCTTTGATGTTGCTGATGCGACAAACTTTCAAGTTGAACAGCCTGTAGATGCGGTGTTTTCTAACGCTGTTTTACATTGGGTGAAACCAGCAGATTTAGCGATCGCCTCTATATATCAAGCACTCAAACCAGGGGGACGGTTTGTAGCAGAATTTGGCGGTAAAGGAAATGTACAAGCGATTGTCACAGCTTTATATAGCGCAATCACAGCAATTGCCATTCCCGAACCACAAACCAGGAATCCTTGGTATTATCCTAGTATTGCTGAATATGCTACTCTCTTGGAACGGCAAGGGTTTGAGGTAATTTATGCTAACTTATATCCTCGCCCAACTGTGTTAGCCGATAAAGAAGCAGGTTTAGCCAACTGGATTAAAATGTTTGCCAGCACTTTCTTTGTGGGATTGTCTGCTGCACAACAAGCACAGGTAATTCAGCAAGTAGAAGACACTTTGCGTCCGACTCTTTATCAAGCAGGAAGTTGGACAGCAGACTACCGCAGAATTCGGATTGTGGCTATTAAAGTCTAAATAATCTATTTTTTAGCAAAAATGGTAGGTAAATGGCTTTCGATTGTAGGCATTGGTGAAGATGGATTACAGGGGTTAAATGCGATCGCTCGTTCCCTAGTGGAGCGATCTGAAATAATAGTAGGAGGCGATCGCCATTTAGCAATGCTTCCTAGCAACGATCAACGCCAGAAAATTACCTGGACTTCCCCCATTAGCAACTCAGTAGCCGAAATTATCCAACGTCGCGGTCAAGCTGTATGTGTCCTCGCTAGCGGCGATCCCATGTGTTACGGAATTGGTGTCACTTTAACAAAGCAAATTCCTATCTCCGAAATCACGATTATTCCTGCACCTTCAGCCTTCAGCCTTGCCTGTGCCAGATTAGGATGGTCATTAACAGAAGTAGAAACCGTCAGCTTGTGCGGTCGTCCACCTGGCCTCGTTCAGTCTTATATTTATCCTGGGGCGCGACTGCTGATTTTGAGTGCAGGTAAAGATACACCCGAGATTGTGGCAAAAATTTTGACACAACGCGGCTTTGGTAACAGTAAAATTACAGTTTTAGAAAGGATGGGTGGTACACAGGAAAGGATTGTAGAAAGTACCGCAGCATCCTGGAATGAAACAGACATCGCCGCTTTAAATGCGATCACAGTTGATTGTGTTGGTGATTCTGGAGTTGTATCTTTGCCCAGAATCCCAGGATTACCAGATAACGCCTATCATCACGATGGACAATTAACTAAACATGAAGTCAGGGCCATTACCCTAGCTACCCTAGCACCAATACCCGGAGAACTGCTGTGGGATGTAGGCGCGGGTTGCGGTTCAATTTCTATAGAATGGATGCGGACTCATCCGCGCTGTCGGGCGATCGCTATTGAACAAAATTCAACTAGACTGCAATACATTACCGATAATGCAGCCGCTTTAGGTGTACCAAATCTGCAAATTATTGCCGGAAAAGCACCAAATTCTCTGCAAGATTTACCTCAACCTGATGCTATTTTTATCGGCGGTGGCGTAACAGCCGATGGCTTATTTGATATTTGTTGGTCGGCACTCAAACCAGGTGGTAGATTAGTTGCCAATGTCGTCACTATTGAAGGTGAACAAACCTTATTTAACTGGTATGAAAAAGTTGGTGGAAACTTCACCCGCATTGCAATTCAACGTGCCGAACCAATCGGTAAATTTTTAGGCTGGCGAGGAATGGCACCTGTCACTCAGTGGATAGCAGTAAAATCTACTGTCAAACATCAATAATTTATCCTCCCATTTTATCTGTGTTCATCAGCGTTCATCATCTTTTATCTGCGGTTAATTATTTATTGTTTATGCTGCTACTTATTCCCTGCTAATCTTGTCACAAATTCTGTATGTTCAGGTGAACTTAATCCTGCTTGTAAAACCGTCATTACCTGAGACATATTCCCAGCCAGTAAAGCTGAAGCAGCTAACCATAAACCAGGCATTACTTGACTTTGCAAAATCCCATCTGCATTAGGTTCTAAAGGCACATATTCACTTTCACTTAACCGGAACCAATCCAGCTTATTTTCTAATATCTGCCAAACAATATATTCTTGAATACCATTACGCCGATAAGCCTTTTTTTTATCATGTAAATCATAAGCTGCACTACTAGCAGCAATTTCTATAACTAACTCCGGTGCGCCTTCAATATAGTCATCTTCTGTTAAACGTGACTGTCCACCCAAACTTTGATCAATGAACAAAACTGCATCTGGTTGTGGTTCATTATCTTGATCTAGCCTGACAGTTGGTTCAATTCCTAACTTTATACCTGGCGTAGAAATTTGATAGGTTCCCAACCAAACAACAATCTTTCCGTGTGGTTCTGCATGACGTTCAAAACGTAGAGGTGATGCCAAGTAAACGACTCCTTCAATTAATTCAGCTTTTTTATGATTTGGCATAGCTTGATAGCGACGCTCAAATTCATGACGCGACAATCTATCACCGTTTTCTAAAGGTGGAATTAAAGCTGGAGTTTCATTAATCTGTGGTTGCTGTGGCTGTCGTTGTGTCACCATGTAGCATCACTCCAGGTATTGTGAATACTTTCCTTCATTTTAAATGAGCGTTATTGCTTCCATTTAATTACGAATTACAAATTACCCAGCAACCAAACCACAACATCTTCAACATTACTTACTTGTTCACCTGGCGGTATAGCTGGACGCTTCACCATCACAACTTGTATACCTAGTTCTCGCGCCGCAATAATTTTGGCATAAGTCGCATCACCACCACTATTTTTGCTAACGATGGTATCTATTTTGTGATGAATGAGAATTTCTCGCTCATTATCTAAAGCAAAAGGGCCGCGATCGCACAATACCAAACCCGGCGGAGTTAAAGCATCAGGGCTAGGCGGATCGATTACCCGCATCAAAAACCAAATCCCTTCTAGATGTGCAAAAGCGCTGAGTTCTTGTCTACCAACAGTCAAAAATACACGCTGTGCTTGATTAGAAAGTGCTGCGGCTGCATCGGTAATGCTATCAACTTCAATCCAGCGATCGCCATTTACCTTTTCCCAAGCAGGACGATTGAACAGCAACCGAGGGATACCAACCTCAGCAGTAGCCGCAGCCGCATTCCAAGAAATTTGACTAGCAAAGGGATGGGTAGCATCAATGACAAAATCAATACTCATCTCTTGCAGATAGCTAACCAAACCCGCCACACCACCAAACCCACCAATTCGCACATTTCCAGACGGAATCGACGGTTGACGAGTACGACCAGCCAAAGATGCGATCGCCTCAACTCCTGGGATAGTACCAACTCTTGCAGCTATTTCCGCGGCATCTCCTGTCCCACCTAAAATTAAAACTTTGGCATTTGTCATTTGTCATTTGGTCATGGGTAATGGGTAATGGGGTGTTTGGTATTGTCTCCCACCCTGCGGGAAGTCGCAAAGCGTCTACATCTACCTCATCTCCCTTTCCCCAGTCCCCAATCCCTAGTCCCCAGTCCCCAATCCAATCGGAGGAATCTTCGCCAAAATACCCTTTTTCAAGGCTGCTGGGCGTTCTGACCAAGGTAGTAAACCATCAGGCTTGCTGTAGTATTGACTAGCGCATTCCAGCACCGCAGATGCACAATCATCCACCGCTAAATCACCAAACAGATATGTAGTTTTACCTTGTGCAGCAAAGGCGACAACGCAGGAACGGTTACAAGCACTCATGCATTCCACTTGTTGAATGGGAAACTGATCTCGCAACTCCCAATCTTGTGCCAGAATTTCTAGTTTTTGTAATAGTTTTTCCCCTCCACTTTCGCCTACGCGTTTCCCATCTTGCCAAACACTGGCACAGGTTTTGCAAACAAAGAGAGTATGGGAAGACTCACCCAAATTACTAGTCGCAGAAATATTCACAGCAGTCATCTGTACCTCGCAGATGTGAGAACAAAACAATCAACATTGGTGGGCGTTCTGACTTACACAATTGAGAAATTTTTGACTACTAATCTCAAATTGCTTCACAGTTGCGGGACAGTGCCGGATTCACACCGAACTTTCCCCGTTACCTCTGATGGCTGATCCCCACCAGAACCAAGTGACCTGTTCGATCATACACAACTCTGCGTCCCTGTGTGTTCACTCATTGAAAGTGCTGAGTGCTGAGTTCTGTAAAGCCCTGCGGACATAGCTTTAGCCCATACATCAATACCATTCAGTTAAGAAAATTGATTGACCACAAAAACAAAAAACTAGTTACTCAACAAAAAAACCGAACAATACTTTTGGAGGGGGTTTGGGGGACGCAACCGTCACCCAATCGGGGGTTTGGGGGATTCTCCCCCAATTGATCTGGCTTGTTTAACAAGTAATAATCGCTAATGATCTTAACCCAAGCCTATTTGCCCATACTGTTCATAGGGACTGTCAAAACATAAAAAAATCCCACGCCTTCAAGACTTGGGAATTTAGGTTTTATATTCAATTCAGTCATTAAAATCTTAACCCTACACCACCCTGCAAAGAAAAAGCAGTACCACCTCCATTGCGGTAAGCATCAAAAGCGATAATCGCATTACCAAAAAGTACAGTATTGCTATTAGGAACGGTGTAATCAATTCCTGGTTGCAAAGCAAAACTAATCTTATTCCCCACCGGAGATGGATCGTCACCACTAGCTAACGCCAATCCTGCACCCAAGTAGGCATCAGTTTGCCAGTTGATAGGGACATCATAAGAAACCGTAGGCACAATTGCTGTACCATGACCAATCAAAGCTTGGGCACGAAAAGAAATCGGCGATTCCAAAAGCTTATAACGAAACGCCACCACCCCACCAATTTGCGCCCCTTCACTTAATCCCACAGAAGGGCCCACACCAACATAACTACCATAAGCAACTTGAGCTTGTACTGGTTGAATGCTTGTAGCCATATTCAACAGCGAACTAGCGCCCAGAACTACAACCAAAGATCGGAGATGCTTCATTGCCCGTTTCCTCACACCATTTGAAATTGTAATGGTTCCTTTTAATACCTATGTTATCGCTGTTATTGGGCATTGGGGAGGCAGTGCGTTGCGCGGGTTTCCCGCGTTGTAGCAACTGCCGTCATAGGGCATGGGGCATTGGGTAATGGGTAATTGGTGATTGGTAATAAGTAATGGGCATTTTTTATTTTTCTCTCATACCCAATCCCCACTCCCCAATCACCAGTCCCCAATCACCAGCCTACGGACAACGAGGATGAATCCCGCCTTGAGTACAAATGTAAGCAAGCTGTTTGGAATCTAGGTTTTTGGCTTGAGAGAAATCAACTCCTTGCACTACAGCGGAAACGGAACCTTTAGATGGTGTTTGGACAAATTCATCTGCTGGGTCTTGTTTGCTGGGTGAAAGAACTGCATTCTTAAAATCAGCGCCAGCAACATTTGCGCCCCGTAAATCAACAAGGCTCAAATCAGCATTTTGCAAGTTGGCATTTTCCATTTGAGCAGAACGCAAAACTGCACCAGTCATGCGAGTAGCGCTCAAGTTTGCATTGCTGAGATTCGCACGTTCTAAGTCAGCACCAGATAAATCTGAACCTTGCCAATCGGTTTTGGTTAAGTTGGCATAGGATAACTGAGTACCTATTGCCACTACACGTCCTAAACGAGCTGCATATAAATCAGCTTCGTTTAATTTGGCATCGCCTAAATCTGCCCCAGTTAAGCTGGAATTTTCTAAGACTGCACCACGCAAATCTGCTCCCACTAGCTGAGCGCTGCTGAGGTTTGCATTAATTAAACGAGCATCAGATAAATTAGCTCTGTTGAGAGTGGCGCGGCTCAAATCGCTACGGTTCAACAATACGCGGCTGAGATTAGCATCGGTGAGATTGGCTTGCTTCATCTGCACCTGAGTTAAATCAGCAATGACATCGTCGTAGGTGTCCCAGCGTCCATCTTCACCCACACTGCGAAAACGACTGCCTTTAAAGCTAGCTTGATTGAGGTTGGCAGATTTGAATTTAATTCCAGATAAATCAACGTTTTCTAAGACTAAGTTGAACGAGGAATTTTCTCCAGAACCGACGACACCTAATTGGCTGCGACTCAAATCAATGCCGTTGCTTTGACCACTGTAAACAGCGAGAATTTTGTTGATGGCTTTTTGATTGAGTTGTAATCTCTGGACTGCATTAGTACCTGCAGCCCCCATTTCCCCAGCAATAATTTGATTTTGAGTTTTTAGCTCAGGTAAAGCTTTAATCCCAATATTTGCCAAAGCTTGTTGTATTGTATCCACTAGCATAGGGTTGGTTTCTTTAACTAGTAGATCTGCTAAGAATTTAACTGCTTGGGGATCGTTGAGAGTACCCATAGCTACAATTGCACTGCGGCGTTCTTCAACAGTAGCAAATGAGCTAGAGTTCAGCTGTTTTACGAGTTCTAGAAACTGTTGTCCGTTGATTTGCTGCGATTTACGCTGTGTTTCTTGAGTTTGGATGTAGACTTGAGTGCCCACTAAAGTGGTTAACACAGCTACCATACTCACCAGTGTGACACCCATCAATGTGAGATTAGGATTACGCCGAATCAGTGCCACGAGGGGATGTGCTGGTGTATTGTCTGATGCTGTGGCTCCTTCTTGATCGTCCGCCAATGACTCAGCATCGCTGCTGACAGCGGCTTGACTTTCGCGGTTAGCATCGGAGAAGGAAGCGGGTAAAGGGCGAGTGGCATCTACTGTATAAGTACCTGCCAAAATATCATGTATTGCCCGCCGCCCATTTTTTGCAGGTAAGCCAATTCCTTCAGAGGCGATCGCTAATAGGGCTAAAACTGCGAAAATTCCTAAGTTAGGAAAAGCTAAACTGTAGCGCCACAGCAGATAGGCTACAGATAACGGTACAGTCCAACGTCCTAGTCCTTCGCGGATGACTACAGCGCCAAAACCCGGCGCTTTTCCTTGCTCGTTCACCACTTTAATCCCAAATCGACGTTTGGGGATGGTGCTACCTGTTTTTGCGAGTAAATATAGCTGCCATGTCGAAAGTGTCACAGGCCCTAATAAAGCCAGGCTCCACAAAATATTAGTTGGCCAAGCTACGTTACGAATACCATAGCTCACAGGTAAAGCCAAAGGCCTAGCGATCGCTCTTTCTGTGACCACTAAAACAGGATTCAGGGGTACACGGTTCAAATCACTTCTGGAATTGGCATACACTCCAAAGCCGAAGGGAACCAAACCACTGGCAACCACCAGCGTCATTTCTGTTGCCCAAGCTGCAAAGCGCTTGCTTAATAATGGCAGTGAACTGGATTTTTCTGGGTCTTTTGACCTACTAGATTGATTATTACTTCTCCTAACAATTGGGGTCGCCATCGTATAATTCCCTTTAACTTTATTTCACACCACTACGGGATCGTTACAAATAGACTATTTTTTCTGCTGAAAACTATTAGACACAAAAAATTTGTATCCAACATACACCAACACTGCCAACACTGCCAGGCTAATTACAGAAGCTACGAGTTTTAGTACTGTCTGCAACATCGCAATACCTACTACAGCCGTCACGCCTAAAAATACTATCTTTTTAGTTCCAGACAAGGTGTTGAACCAGCTTTGCAATTTTGTTATTTGCGAGTTTAAACTCTCAAAACTAAACTCAAATGGCTGTTTTTGTTTTTCTGGCGGGGAAACCTCTCTTGGGGAGGAATTAATCTCTGCCTCTAGGTTTTGCAGGCGACGTTGCAAATCTTCATCAGGTTGAGGATTCATCTATCTTTTCTACCTCAGCTTGTAAGCGGTTTTGTCTGTGATTTTAGCTAATGTATGTGTTTGCTAGACATTTTTAGTTAAGGCAGAGTATCTTTTTTTTAAAAAATTACAGGCATAAATTTTTCAAACAGTTTCATGGCAAGGATTTCATGATTTATCACGCCTAATCCGGAAATTCCGAAATAGTACGGGCTTTGCCATAAAACAAAGATTGATCAAGAAAAATCATACTGGTAACTTTCGTATATCACTTACCAGCAAGTGTTATTTATTTACAAATACTTACTATGCAACAACTTTATACTTTTTTCATCTTATTTAAGGTATATTTTTTTATTTAAAAGATAAAATTTTATACTCTGTGTTAGGGAACACAAATTTATTAGCATCGTCTAAAAACTTAGATTATGTTTAACAATATCGCTCGATCACAGTCGGGAGCATTAATTTAATAATATGAAAATGCACAGACTATTTACAGTTGTTCCCGCAGCTTTGGCGATGAATTTAGTTTTTACTGATGCTAATTTCGCCAAGAATCCCCCCAGCGTCATTAATGCCAACTTACGGACAGAGCCGCTAGTTTTAAATGGCAATTCTGGCGGTTCGGTGGCAAGTAATTGTGGAAATATTCCTGCTGAACCCAGCCAAGTTATCCAGGTGAAAGAGTCACTACCTTATTTGCGCGTTACAGTTGAGAGTGAAGGACAACCAACCCTGCTGATTAATGGACCTGGAGGACGCTTCTGTATTCAAGCCGATAGTTACTCCGGTGGAAAAGCAGAGATGTCTGGTTTCTGGCCAGCAGGAGAATACTCTTTTTATATCGGTGAATCATCAAAACGACAGTATAACTACACCCTCTCAATTTCGCAACAAAGACCGTCTCAATAAGACGGTTTTACTCACTGTTAGGATGTAGTTGTGAGTGCTAAGTAAATAAAATTTGATTACAGAATAAAGCAGAAGGGGAACAGGATTTGTCGTTGACTTTTTCCTGCTCCCCTTCATCATTGAGAATTTATAAATAAACTCTGACTGGCTGTTGCTTAGATATAGTACATCAGGTCTTTTTCTCGGCGCTTGAGTCGTCGCTCACATAGGTCTTGCAGGGTATATTTTTCTAAAACCGCATTAGCCGCTTGACGTGCTTCCTGCCAAACTTCATTAATGATTTGAGTTTCTAGAGTTTTGGAATTTTGCTCAACAGTCGGTACAGCAGCATCTACTCCTTCAATACTGCTCCAAGCTTCCAGCAATGTAATTTTTCGCGGATCTCGCGCTAAAACATAGCCTCCTTTGGCTCCGCGTATGCTCTTAATTAGACCTCTACGCCTTAAAGTTGCTAGCAATTGTTCTAAATAGCGGTTCGGTATATCTTGCAGCACTGCCATCTGCCGAATTTGTAGAGATTCACCACTAGGGTAACAACTAGCCAACTCTAACAGAGCGAGAAGTGCGTATTCAGATTTGTTAGAGAGTTCCACAGGCGTAATATCTTAATTTTATAGGATGTTTACTTACTGTTGACTTTTTTCTCAATATGTGAATCTAGAAGCTTAAAAATCAACTTTTAGTTGACCATTTTAATTTTAAGTTTAGAGACTCCCAATGATAGAAGCAATTATTTTTAGTTTTTATTTTAATAAATAAAAGTGATTGATAAATTTTAGGCTTTTCCAGTATAGCCGATTGGTGCAGTGGTAATTGGTCATGGGTAATTGGTAATGGGATTTGTCGTTATATTATTTTTCCCACATCTTCCTCATCCCCCTCATCCCCCTTATCCCCAGTCCCCAGTCCCCAATCCCCAATCCCCAATCCCCAATCCCCAGTTTTGTTAAGATTGCCTGTTCTCGTTACAATGTATTTTTGAAACAAAATACAACAGAATGTTACAAAGCTACGAGGAGTTCGGTAAGTCCTCCTTGTATTGATTAACTTACCCTCTTCAAAAACTTTGCGGTTGAGTCAGTGATTTTCAGGCTCATACACCTAAATTGATATGATTCTGAGAGCATTTTCAGGTTGCTATCAGGGTTAATTCAGGGTTATGGCTGATATTAGTGAATCAACAGGCGAAGTTGGCAACAGGGTAATGAAAAGGCGATATCTTCTAGAAGCTGGTGCCGTTATGTTTGGCACAGTATGGTTATCAAATTATCTACTTAGGAAACCAAAAGTTATGACAGCTGCAAAGAATAATGAATTTGAAATCGCCAAAACTGAGGAAGAATGGCGCACAACACTGACACCAGAACAGTTTCGAGTGCTGCGTCAACATGGTACAGAACGAGCTGGTACCAGTCCGCTCGATAAGCAATATGCGGCGGGACAATACCTGTGTGCAGGGTGTGATTTACCCTTATTCACCTCAGAAACTAAATTTAACAGTGGTACTGGCTGGCCTAGTTTTTACAATCCTATTGAAGGCGCGATCGCTACCACTGTAGATAAATCATTTTTTATGACGAGAGTTGAAGTGCATTGTAGCCGATGCGGTGGACACTTGGGCCATGTATTTAATGATGGCCCTAAACCCACTGGTAAGCGCTACTGCATGAATGGTGTAGCTTTAAAGTTTGTTGCTAGCTAATCGGCTATTGTGATGATGGAACCGAAATATAGCAAGCATTGGGACTATTTAGTGGTCACACAAGTGTCGCCACTAATTATAATCAAGTCGCTGAGTACTGAAGATTCAATATTATGTGCCGTTTACTTGCTTACCTCGGTTCGCCGATTTCTTTAGAACGTTTACTATACACACCAGAACATTCTTTGATTGTGCAGAGTTATCAGCCTCAGGAAATGATTTCTGGAGTGGTAAACGCTGATGGCTTTGGGATTGGTTGGTATCATGCTCAAAAGGATACCGAACCATTTATCTACAAACATATTTTACCGATTTGGAATGACGAAAATCTGCCACATCTGAGCCGCTATGTAGAATCAGGGCGGATTTTAGGCTATGTGCGTAGTGCGACAACAGGCCAAGCTCTAGATTTTAGTAATTCTCAGCCATTTCAGTATCAGAAGCTGTTATTTACTCATAATGGTAGAATTGAGAATTTCCGCCAGACATTATATAGACCGATTCGCAATCAACTTAGCAATGAGATTTACCAATCAATTAAGGGAAGTACAGATTCAGAACATATCTTTGCTTTACTGTTAAATCAGTTGCAATCTCACCCTGCTAAGAGTCTAGAACAGGCTTTACACATCACATTACTTCACTTGTTGGAATTAGCAGCAGAGTATGAAAGTGATGTTTCTGCCAACATCATTTTAAGTGATGGCGATCGCCTAATTGCTTGTCGCTTTAGTAGTAAATCACCTGCGCCTTCTCTTTACTGGTTAGAGAATGATTCAAATTTCCCAGAGTCGGTAATTATTGCTTCTGAACCGATATTTAATGGTAATTGGACAACTTGCCCAGAAAATAGCATCATCAGTGTGGGAGAAGACCGTGTTATCCAAGTTGAGCATATCTAGTGTCAGAGAAGATATTATTCTTGCGTTTATTGAATGTCGCACGAAAACTCTGACACTGTTTGAGGGTATGGATAGGCAGACATTCTGTAATCAACCCCATCCAGATTTTAGCCCTGTTGGTTGGCACTTAGGTCATATTGCTTACATTGAATCTTTGTGGTTGCTAGAACACATCGCAGGTTTACCATGTTTGTTTCCGCAATACTGTCAGCTGTTTGCAGCTGACGGTTTACCCAAAGCCAAGCGTGTGGAATTACCTGAGTTAGGGGAAATTCTTAATTACCTAGATACAGTCAGAAGCAAAGCTTTAGATATCCTAAAAGTCGCTGATGTTGAGCAACATGAACGGCTATGGCGCTTTTTAATTCAACACGAAAGCCAACACTGTGAAATTATTAGCATGGTGTTGGAATTAACAAAACTTCCTTTAAATAACTCACTTTACCTTGATGCTGTTAGTCCAGCTGCGTCTCATAACCTGGAAGAAATGATTCAAATTCCTGCAGGTGAATTTGAACAAGGTAACAACTCTATTGAGGCGCTAGATAACGAATCTTTGGCACATAAGGTATATTTAGACACCTATTATATTGACCGTTATCCTGTCACTTGTAGACAATATCGCGCATTTATAGAGGCTGGCGGCTACCAAAATCCTCAATGGTGGTCAAAGGCTGGGTGGGAGTGGTTACAAAATGAACAGGTAACTCAACCGCTATACTGGCAGGGAAATGTTACCTGGGATAATCACCCGGTTTGGGGTGTTAGTTGGTACGAAGCAGAAGCCTATTCACGGTTTGTCGGGAAGCGACTACCCACAGAAGCCGAATGGGAAAAAGCGGCGAGGCGGAATCCCCAAGCACCAGCATTAACTGAGAATTGTAATTGCGATCGCCTAATTGGTAAAACTACATCTGTTGATGCTTACCCCGGTGGTCAAAGTGTCTATGGTTTATACGACACTTTGGGTAATGTTTGGGAATGGACAGCTACCTGGTTTGATGGCTATCCAGGATTTAAAAGTTTCCCTTACACAGGCTATTCCCAAGTTTATTTTGACCAGAAGCATCGCGTATTAAAAGGTGGTAGTTGGACAACTCGTCCTTGGGTACTGCGCCCGAGTTTTCGTAACTGGTATTATCCGAGTGTGCGTCAGGTGTTTACAGGGTTTCGCTGCGCTGTTAGTAATATATAAAGATAAATTTGGTTTGGGGAAGAGGTTCTTTTTTCTCCAGGACTTATACAACTGGTACACCAAACTTCTGGTTTAAGAGTCAACAGTCAAGGGTCAAGGGGAGCCAGCGCCGTGGGCGGGTTTCCCGACTTGAGGCGACTGGCGTTCAAAAATTTAGGTTTTTTGGACTTTTGAACGCCAGTTCACTCAACTGAGGGAACCTCCGCACGTGACTGGCTCCTCTTGACTCTTGACAGCCTAAACGAAAAAAATGTGACACTTGCGTAAGTCCTATTCTCTATTCCCTAGACAAAATCTTTGATTGTTGAAGAAATTCCGTAGATTGATAGCTGAAGTTGAGGCTAGGTAATGCCCATTAAAACTATGATATGGCGGGCATTGTTCACCTCATGAATATTTTAAACACCAAAATATTCATCCTATATAGTGATTCTAAATCTTTCAAGAAAATCACTATGAGTCAAGTATCTAATAGTGAAATCATTGACCAAATTGTTGCAGGTGCTGTTCAGGATCAAGCTGCTAAAGCACCAGGCTTACGTCAAGCTCATGCTAAAAGTCATGGTTGTGTGTGGGGTGAGTTGGCGATCGCAGATAATATTCCTGAGAATCTGCAAGTTGGTATTTTCAGCAAGGTTACAACCTACCCCATCTGGGCAAGATTTTCTAATGCATCTGGCCCCTTAAGTCAAGGACAACTCCAATCTGACAAGAACCCTGATGGTAGAGGCTTTGCAATTAAAGTTCTCCAGGTGGAAGGGAAAAAGGTGTTAGAAGATGAACCTCACGCTCAGGATTTTGTGCTGATCAATCATCCTGTTTTCTTTGTGCGAGAGGCTCAAGATTATATTCGTCTAGCAGAAGTGACAGCTGGTAAACTTCCCCCAGAAACCTTGGCGTACGAGTTTGGGATTTTGCAACAAATTGCTGGTAAGAAAACTCTCAATCCTGTAGAAATTCAGTATTGGAGTGCTACACCCTACCGTTTGGGAACCCAGGCGATTAAATTTTCTGCAAAACCGCAAGTTATAAATACTGCTGATTTACCCATCCCAGACTCGGATAACTTTTTGCACGCAGCTTTAGTCAATACTCTCACTATAGAAAAGCGGGATGTTTATTTTGATTTCTTAATTCAACTACAGCCTGATCACGATCCCAAATGGGTTGATGATCCTACCCTCCTCTGGGATGAAAATATCTCTCCATATATTAAAGTAGCAACTATCAAAATTCCGGCTCAGGAATTTGATAATAGCGATCGCAAACAGTTCGATGAAAGTCTTTCTTTTACGCCTTGGCATACTCTACCGGAACATGAACCGTTGGGTAGCGTCAATGCTTCTCGTTTGAAGTTATATAAAACTATTGCCCAGAATCGCCGGGAACACAATCAACAGGTGATTACTGAGCCACAACCCTACGCTATACCATCATAAATTTCCGCAATAATACTGGGTTTTCCCAAAAAGTGATTACTCTGAACATAAGGGTAATCACTAAAAGTTACTGAATACAAAAATAGCCCCTTTTGGGGGCTTTTGATTTGGTACATGTTCTTCTGAGAGAATTTGACGATAATTCAGGTTTCGGTATAAGTAGTTCTGTATATGTCCCTATAGTAGCAGCTCAATTAGGAGATGCTAAGGGCGATCGCTTACTCTTCAAATTAACTTCATCAAAACTGCACAAGAAGAATACATACCGCTAAACTAGACGACATTGAGCCAAAAATCAGCAGTAATGATTTTGCCATTGCGATTAAACTGGCCCCAAAGCTTGTACTTTCCTCGTTGCGGAAAGCTAGTCATAAAATGAACCTGTCCAGTTGGGGTAGTTTTGAGTGCGTGAGCATGGATGTAATCTGCTGCTGTTAGTTGCTTGGAATTTCGCACGATAACTAAATGTCCGTTCTCTCCCAAGTAAGGCTGTAAATCTGTTAGCGGTTGATTGCTAGCAGCATCTTGTAATTTAAACATTACAGTAACTTCTTGACCAGCTTTTACAGTAGGTTCAGAAAGAGCAAGATTCACTTGAGTATCGTTGAAAGTTTTACTACGCTGAATGTCAATTTCTGGAGATGGAATAGTATTACCTGGAACTTGTGCTTTCAATACTGAGACTTGTTCTGTTTTTCCAGTGGGTTTGTAATCGCTAAAAAATGTGTAACCACCTGCTTGGGGAAAACTAGCTGCAACTTCAAATTGTCCATTATTTTTATATGTGGGATGAATATGGCTAAAAAATTGTAGGTCATCACTGACAACAATTAAGTGCATCAGCTTTTCTTGGAAAGTGTCAAAATTGGTAATTGCTTTATCATTTAAATCTTGTACAACAATAGATATGGGAATCGTTTGATTTGGGGAGATGTGACTAGGAACCTTGAGTTTTGCTTGAGTCAATATTTTCTTCTCTTCATGACTTTCACTATGATGAACAGTGTTACTGGTTAAATGTTCTCCATGATGGTTATCAGTCATTGAAATATCTTCGTGCTGATGTGTGCTAACAGATATTGCTTTTTCTTGAACCTTAGGTAATGATGAGCAGCTTTGAGCTACTATCAAAGTAGTAGTTATAGCAACTGCATTTAGAAATCTCTTCATTGATTTTGCTCCATTACTTAATTACTCAAATCATCTCAAAAGGTTTAGTTAGAGAGTTAGTACAGAAATCTAAGTGAATGTTTAAATTATCTACTTAACTCAAAATCACTTTACATACTCTAGTTAACTGGAGAGTCAAGAGGTGATATGTTTTTTGATTTAATGAGCTAAAAAGTGCGTCTATTTTGAATGCTTAAAAAGAGAAATTTAGTAACGCATCATCAATGCGGCGGCGGTGCGTTAAGCGCTAGGATAGTTTTTGCATGACCAATAATATTAGAAACGAGCGCCTAACACACCCTACAATAATTACTAATTACAGCAAATTGCAAGTTGGCAAGGTACAGTAAATGTTAAGTAGGATGTGTTACGGCTTTGAAAGGATTTGGGACACAGAGACAATGAAATTTAGCCGTAACGCATCATCAATGCGACGGTGCGTTAGGCTTGATAAATAATCTCTAAATTTATTTATTGATGTTCAATAATTGGACAAATAGTTGCATGATTATTATCAGGTTTAATTTCCCAGCCAGACAGTAAACCAGATAATTCTTGTCTCAAAATCATTAATTGCTGAATTTGCTCATCAATGGCTTTTACCTTTTGCTCTAGTTTGATTTTGATATGCTCACAAGGTAAGTTGCCACTATCATGAACATTGAGAAATTCTTTAATTTCCGATAAGCTTAATCCCAAGCTTTGCGCGCGTTTAATAAAGTGTAATCTTGCCAAAACATCAGCGCTAAATAATCGAAATCCGCCTTCTGTTCTGCCTGATGATTGGAGTAAGCCAAGTTCTTCATAGTAGCGAATGGTTTTAATTGGTACACCACTTTCTTTGGCAACTATACCAATTTGTTTTCCTTCTGCTTGGGCTAACATACTTACCAAATCCTCAGTGAGATGTGATTGCTGATTTTATACTAAACTCTCCATTTAACTGGAGAGTCAAGCATCAAAAGTATCATTTCATCAAGCTCATGAAACACTAACTGGAGTAGAAGCAGTTTCTTCAGTTGCGTCTGCGGCTTGAACTGCGATCGCACCGCGAAACATATTCATCCCACAAGTGAAAGCATACTCACCTGGTTGTTCGGGTGTAAATTCCACAGTTGTGACTTGATTTAGGGGTAAATCTGCGGCGATGCGAAAGTCTGGAATTAAAACTTGCTCTAAACAACTGCTGGGATCTGTGCGGGCAAATTTCAGTCGAACTGGTTTCCCGGCTTGGACTACAATGCGGCTGGGATCATATCCGCCATCAACAGTCACAGTTACTTCCTGAATATTCTCATCCGTTGCAACTGCTTTCTGAGACTTGGGTTTACTCAGCAAAAACCACCAAATTTCTAAGCCAATTAATCCCAATCCGCCGAGAGTCACGGCTATTTTATTACCTAAAGGCTGATCGATACGTTGAAATTGATTAGTTTGGACTGTTGGTGATGAATGGGTTTCATGGGATGTTTGGGCAACAGCTTTACCTAATGCGATTCCGAAGATAATGCCTAAACTGGCTATAGTACTGATGAGGGTTGTTTTGATCATAATTATTGGTAATGGGTAATTGGTAATTGGTAATTGGAATGAAGAATTTCTCCCCTGCTCCCTGCCCCCTTGCCAAAAAAGCGATAGCATATTTTTTAGTTGGAAGTCCCTTAGCTGAGGGTTTTAGGGTGGAAGTTGCGTAGGCGTAGTGCGTTGGTGACTACGGAAACTGAGCTAAATGCCATTGCTGCGCCGGCGATGATGGGGTTGAGTAACCAGCCGAAGAAGGGGAAGAGAATCCCGGCGGCGATGGGAATACCAGCAACGTTGTAAATGAAGGCGAAGAATAAATTTTGGCGGATGTTGCGAATGGTGGCGCGGCTGAGTTGAATTGCTGTAACTATGGCTTGTAAATCGCCAGAAATTAAGGTGATGTCACTAGCTGCGATCGCAACGTCTGTACCTGTGCCAATTGCTATTCCCACATCGGCTTGTGCTAAGGCTGGTGCATCATTAATACCATCACCAACCATTGCGACAATTGAGTGCTGAGTTTTTCTTCTGCTCCTCTGTTCCCCTGCTTGCAGTGACTTAATCACCGCCGCCTTTTGATCGGGACGCACTTCGGCTAAAACTCTGGTAATACCGACTTCACGGGCAATGCTTTCGGCGGTGCGTTGGTTGTCGCCTGTGAGCATGACTACTTCTAAACCGAGTCTTTGTAATGCTCTCACAGCTTGGGGTGATGTGGGTTTAATAGCATCAGCTATCCCCATGACTCCTTTGATTTCGCCGTCAACTGCTAACCATACGGCGGTTTTACCCAGGTATTCTAAGCGTTCTTTGTCTGGTTGCAAGGCTTGAGTGTTAATACCCAATTCTTCCATCCAGCGTTGTGTCCCAATTTGCACTAATCTATGAGCAACTGTACCTTGGACACCACTACCTGCTATGGCTGCAAAATCCTGTACAGAGGCAATTAATTGTGTCTCTTGAGTTTCAGCATATCGTACAACTGCTTCTGCTAAGGGGTGTTCGGAATAGCGTTCTACTGAGGCGGCTAGTTGGATTAGCTGCATTTCGTTGCCGTTAGCTGTGCCGTTGACTGTGACAAAATCTGTGACTGTGGGTTTACCTTGGGTAATTGTGCCTGTTTTATCTAACACAATGGTTTGAATTTGATGTGCTAGTTCTAAGCTTTCCGCGCCTTTAATTAAAATGCCGTTTTCTGCACCTTTACCAGTACCAACCATCACAGAGGTGGGTGTGGCTAAACCCAAGGCACAAGGACAAGCGATAATTAACACACCCACTGTGGTCATCAACGCCAAGGTGACATTACCCATGATGTTGTACCAAATTATGAAAGTGAGGATGGCGATCGCAATTACTGCTGGCACAAACCACCCGGTAACTTGGTCTGCTAGTCTTTGAATGGGGGCTTTTGAGCCTTGAGCTTGCTGCACTAATTGCACAATCTGCGCTAGTACCGTATCTGCACCTACTCTGGTGGCGCGGAACTGAAAACTACCAGTTTTGTTGATGGTTGCACCAATAACTTCATCCCCTGGTTGCTTTTTGACTGCTACACTTTCACCAGTTACCATCGCTTCATCAACAGTGGATGTACCCTCAACTAATTCACCATCAACGGGAATTTTCTCCCCAGGACGTACCAACACTACATCACCTATTTGTACTTGCTCAATCGGTACATCAACTTCTCGCCCGTGACGAATTAACCGCGCAGTTTTCGCCTGTAAACCAATTAGCTTGCGGATAGCTTCTGAAGTTTGTCCTTTAGCGCGATTTTCAAACAGCCGCCCTAATAAAATTAAAGTAATGACAATCGCCGCAGTTTCATAATATACATCTGCTCTCAAACCTTGGGCAATGAAAAAGCCAGGAACTAGAGTTGCAAACAGCGAATAGAAATATGCCGCACTAGTACCTAATGCAATTAACGTATCCATTGTCGCAGCATGGCGCTTTAAGGCCTTCCAGCTATTAACGTAAAAGGAATAACCACACCAAAACTGTACAGGAGTTGTCAGCACTAATTGCAGCCAAGGGTTATGCAACCACATCGCAATAAAAGGTAAGTTTAACCCTGTCATCATTGGTAGTGAACCAATTACCAACACAGTGCTAATAATCCCACCTACCGTCACCTTACGCTGCAAATCACGGGATTCCTGCAGGCGATGTCGCTTTTCCTCATCATCCTCTCCCGCCATCAAGTTTTGCTCTTGTAGGGGAAAAGCAGAATAACCTGCTGCATCTACTGCATCTTGGATAGCTTGTAAATCTGTCCTTTTGGGGTCATAATCAACTGTTGCCTGTTCTGCCCCAAAGTTTACATTACATTCATTCACCCCAGGGACAGCACGAATCGCATCTTCTACACTTCTGGCACAAGAAGCGCAACTCATCCCGCGCAACTTCAATGTGGTATTTTTCATTTGCAGACTCCAATGATCAAGTCGTGTTCAAGACTGCTTTTATCTTGAATCCTCCAGTTCACTGGAGTGTCAAGGGCTGGGGGACTTGCAAATGAAAAATAATCAATCGCTTTGGCAAGCAAGGGGAGCCGTTAAGTAGCGTATGTTACGGCTATGAGGGTATTGGGGGGTTAGAGACAACACCATCCGGCGGTGCGTTAGGTGCTAAGATAGTCATTCCGTGACCATCGAGAATGAGTTGTCCATAAAGACAATTTCCTACAGGTGGAATATACTCACCCATAGGAGAAATTGTATAACTTTATTATGTTTCCACAACAAGTGTAGACAAATAATTTGATTGAACAATATTTGAGCCTCAAATGCTTAATCTATCGTGATTTACATAATAAAACGGTTGAACAATTTAAGCACACTCTCTGTAGTATACTTACTTGTCAGCAAAAACATCGAATAAAACGGTTGAACAATTTTGTAAACCCTTTCCTGATAAAGATTTGGGATACTTAAATAAGTTGAAGATTAAGTTTAGAAGTCCTGCTGTGAGAAATGTTATGCGATCGCATTCTTTTGCAACTGCAATCGTCAGTTACAGTTATCTTGAACTTATCTTTCATCTAGCTGTCAAAGAGCGATAAAATCTGTAACGCCTCTACAAGCTTGCTATTTAGTTCAGTCTGTCGTCTTTGAGAATAAATGGTAGGCAGATCAAAATCTTGACATTGCGATCGCACTGTTTCAGTAATACATTTTTATCCACAACAACAAAAAATGTTCAGGTCTTGAGTACTTGCTTATGGTAGCTTTTTAAAGCTGTAGAAGCTAAACCAGTTCTGGAGCAGAAGCGCTAATTCATTTAAAGGAAACTCACTTTTACGTTAAATCCTCATAGTTTGTAAACTGTAGTAGCTCAGAATTTTATATTTTGTTTACTGCTGTAGCTATTATATGAGCAATAACAGTGAGAAAAAAACTAGAGTGTACATTTATGTTGCAGATGTTGTATCAGTTACCTGGAGCAAGGATAGAGGAGCAGTTTTAAAGCAGTTGCGTGGCAAAAAGTCCCGTCAATCATTAGCCAATGAAATCGCAGCTAGAGGCGGTGAATGCTCTCATCAAAACTTAAAAAAATTAGAGTATGGTGAGTCTGAAAGTGTTTCTATAAAAGTATTAGAGGCTATTTGTACTGCACTAGGAATATCTATAAGCGATTTCCTCAGTATAGTTGAAGTTACAAGTTAAAGTTTTAAATACATTAATTGTTTTTAGCTACTAAAGTAGCTAATATATTGATGAAATCAAAAAGGCGACCGCCCTCAGCCAAGAGAAATGCGATCGCCCTTTGTTGAACCCCATCAAAAAGGTTACTCATGATGATTGTACAAGATGAATTCGATAACCAAACCTCGGTTCAATTAGAGTTTGAGGAATATATTGACCAGCTTGCTGAAACCATAGCTCCTGAAATTGAAATTGACTCAGTACCAGATGAGCTTGGAGAACTTTATCGCGTTTGGAACAGCTCTCATCTGCTTGGGACTTTTTATCAAAACCTTGAGGGTAAATGGGTAGCACAGCCCTGTAACAGAGATGAAAGACCTTGCTTTGATACTCCTGAGTTAGCACAGCTATTCATCATTGCTGTTAACGGTTTGCTGGTAGCGGATGTGGCTTAATCGCTGGTATTAATTATTTTCCATCACCTAGAGGCGTGGTTCAATTCACGTCTTTTTTTTGTTTTCAGCTTTTAATTAAAAGAAATATAGGTAAAAATTTCCAGTTATTTAATACATTCGTATATAAAGTTCTTTTTCCAGATATGCTTGTACTATTTCCGAGCAGTTTTCACCTAAACCCGCAACTCTAATCACCTTCCAAGCAAGAATTTCTTCTCCGTGATTATCAAGCTGCTGAATTGCCCATTGAATACGCCGAATCTGAAAATCCTCGACAGTTTCTATGACTGAGTCTAAGTAAGCTTTTGTCAATGGCATTTCTGACAAATGTTTTTCTAATAGTGCTAGTAAATTAATAGTTCTTCCTATTCTGCCAATAGTTATTCTCACAGGCTTCTCAGCACTTAGAAGTGATAATACTGCTTTTTTTACTTCTTCGAGAACTTGCTTATCTCTTTTTACCCAGTCAACTTTTCCTAAACTGGGGACAGAAACTTTGAAATCTGGTGAGTTTTGGTGGAGCCACTCTTTATCATGTCTATATAGCCAAGCATAGGTTCCTTTAGCCAATCTCCTCAAAGCAGTTTTTGATGCTTCTGGATATTGGTATTGTAAATCTTTCCATGCTTCTCTGTATTTAATGTTTATACTATTAAAATAATTTACAGGATTTAATTCTAAAACTTCTTTATCTAATGGTTTAGCTTCCTTAATAGATTTCCAATGAGTTTTGAGTCCCAACAGCGAAGTATAACGGATTACAGTTCTAGGATCAACATTTAGCTGTCTTGCCGTCTTCCGTAAACCTAACTTTTGTATTTCTACCAATTCTTTGAGCTTTTGTTCCCATACTGAACCAAATTTTATAACTTTGCCGATTCGCAATTTATCTTCCTCTGTTTCATCTGGGCCAGTTCGGCAGTAAACCATGCCACAGGAACAGGAAAAAGTACCTAATGGCTTTTTATTATCCAAACAGTGGCTAATAACCAAATGATTGACCACTGCCTGAAGATAATGTTCTGTGGCAGCATTCAGGCAAAGCCAGGGAGCATCACCGAAAGGTTTATACTCATAATGATTGCTGAAAAACTCATCCAGGGAATTTGATAAAAATCTAATTGTGAGTAAATGGCGAATAGGATGAAATGATTTCCTATGTTTTCTGAAAATACTGAATAGCCAATTTTGCGACTTTTCGTAACTTACCATTGAATTAACTGCTGTCAAAATTTCATGCCCATAAAAAAACAAGAAATTATCTAGCAATTTCTTCTGGTTTACTCTCCCTGATGCAGTAGAAAAACCTTTTGAAATCAATAATGCTATATATTTTTTCTGGAACCATTCAAGTTCTCTAGATACAAATTTACTATTAATTAAGTACCAGCTATCTTGAGCTAGCAACAGCAACTTATTTAAAGTTTCCTCACTATAAGTTTCTATTGATGAGATAGGGCAATTTTCTGAACTTGCAGCATAGTATTCATGCCTGTTTAAGCCTTGTGTGGAAATTATACTATCTTGAACAGTTATGCAATGAAATGGACAGACTAAAACTCCAGGTATTTGATGTATTCGATGCCAGTATGCTTCTCCATATTTTTGTAAATCTTCTTGCAAACATTGTGGACAAAACCGGAGAGACCTTAGCATCTTTATAGAACTAGCCATGATTCCGGCTCTGGTATGAATATCTCCTCCGAACTCTGCTTTCATGGAATCAATCACTTGGCTAGCTCTCTTCGGAGGTAAGAAAACATTATAAAAAGGGAATAATGTATGTTTGTATATGAAGTCTTCTACCTGATAATTTGAGACTAATTTGATGTTTTGCATCAAAGAATTCAGGTTAGAAGGTAGGTCAACAGTAGCTATGGTATTTTCCGAATTAAATAGTTCTCGGAGGGTTATTTTTGGGCTTGTGTTACCGCTTCTAATGTGATACCGCGCCAATATACTGTATAAAATTTCATCTGGATAAGGAGATGGGAAAAAGCCAAGCATAGATTATTTCTTATGTTGAAAGCTGAAATGTGAACTTATGCAAATTTGAGAGTGATTATAGTTTATGGTGATTGCCTTACAGACCCTTCTATATCAACCCAACTAAATTTCCAGATTAATTGCTTATAATGCAATATCTCAGGTATTACACAATCCCTATATTAGCGTTGATTTAGGTACTACACAATTACTAAATGGTTTACACAGGCAATAAAATCTCTGCCCCTTAGTGTTTACTATGATTGAGGATGTTTAATAACTCAGTAGTAATGGGCAAGAAAGGTCAAAAAGGACAAAAAGACGTACCAGAGTTGTATGACGAGGTGAAGAAAAGGGTAAATTTAGCTCTTACTCCTACTGGTATTAATGGATTGGATGAGATCGCCTCTAATTTTGAGATCAGTAGATCGGAACTTGTAGAGAGAATAGCTAGACGAATTATTCGCTTAGATGCAAATTCTTTCACTGGGGAGGAAATGCAAGTAATAAAAAAGTGCTGACTGAAATGATTTCTATCTACCGCGACCAGTTGAATGGTCAGGGTTTGTTTGCTGGAGTCGGTAGGGTAGAAGGCGATCGCAGATTAGAACTGCTTCATCAAATTGAGCAATGGGAAAAAATCCATGCCAAAATCTCCAGTCAATAAAGTTGTTATTGAAATCATTGTCTTGTATCACTGTCTGGAGAGAATGGGAAATTGCAGAAGGAACTGAGTGCGATTGTTAGCGCTTTCAGCAATTATCGTCCCATTCATTTGTGCAACTAGTTTTTTCACTAATGCTAGCCCTAAGCCAGTACCGCTATGCTTCCAAGGGTCGTGATTGGGAATGCGGTAGAACTTATCAAAGATGCGGGGGATTTCTTCGGGAGCAATTTCTACTCCTGTGTTAGCCACAATTATTTGCAGTATTGGTTGGGGTTGTGGTGTTGCTGTGTTGTGATGAATAACGCTAGCTGCTAGCGTTATTGTTTCACCTGCGGGAGTGTATTTATGGGCATTATTCAGCAGTTCTGTAAGAATGCGGCTGAGGCTGAAAGCATCAAGGTTGAGGGTGGGTAAGTCTGGCGCTAGATTAATTTCTAAGATTTGCTGCTGATTTTGGATTTGGATTTGAAATGGCTCAATAATGTGCAGAATCCAATCTCTAAGATGAATTTGAGTGAGTTGTTGGGGGTAGACTCCCGCTTCTAAATATTGCAAGCTTAATAAGTCTTCAATTAATTCCAATTCCCGATCGCACTGTTGTTGCAAAACACTCAGACATTCGATGACTTGACGATCCTGCCCATGCGATCGCACTTCCTTGGTTAACTCATCCGCTTGCTGGCTGAGGGTTTTCAATAGCTCAATGCCCATTTTGATACTAGCAACGGGTGTACGCAATTCATGGGAGATGGTGCAGAGAAAATCATCTTTAAGTTGGTTAAGGCGTTGTAGTTCTTTGACTTGGGCTTGGGCGGCTTGATAAAGATCAGCTTGACGCAGGGCTACAGCACATTGGTTGGCGACTTGTTGCACCAAATTAATTTCCATTTCAGTGAAAGTAGAATCAGTGTCTTTAAATAACCACAAGTCACCTAAAATCCCTGTTTCTGCAACTTGATCGTCAAAAATGGGACAGGCTAAGGTCGCGGAATGATTGCGAATTGGTATTGGCTGAATTTGACAAAAGCTGAAATAAGATTTTTGTTGTTCCAACTGATGATAAATTTCTGGTGCGTCTGTCATATATAGCATCTGTCCCTGAGTTACAGGTTCTCCTGATGCTACATATTGATAGCGAATAATTGCGGATTGGTGATCGCGGGTATAAAGGCTAGCATCGCAGCATTTCAACTCTAAGGCTAGAGCTAGTTCTTTGACAGCAACTTGCAAAATTTGGTTTTGGTCAAGAGAATCGCGGACTTTATCAGAAATGCGTTTGAGTGTGGCTT
This sequence comes from Nostoc carneum NIES-2107, assembly GCA_002368155.1. Classification (GTDB taxonomy): domain Bacteria; phylum Cyanobacteriota; class Cyanobacteriia; order Cyanobacteriales; family Nostocaceae; genus Aulosira; species Aulosira carnea. The sequence goes on along the minus strand of AP018180.1, from coordinate 5,854,057 downwards.
CAAAGTTTAAGGATTGCTGCAATTCTAAAGTGCGAAGTTTTACTTGTTGTTCCAATTCAAGATTGAGTCGCTGAATTTCAGCTTCAGCGAGTTGACGTTGTTGAATTTCCTGCTCTAATTGTTGATTTTGCTCAATTAGGAGTTGCTTTTGCTGCTGAATCAGTAATTGATTTTTAATTCTGGCTAAGACTTCTAACTCATGAAATGGTTTTGTAATGTAGTCCTGCCCACCTAATTCAAAGGCTAGAACTTTACTATTGATATTATCAAGGGCACTGATAAAAATAATCGGAGTAGTTCTGGTTGCTTCTAAACTTCTCAAATGTAGACACACTTCATAGCCGTTGAGATCCGGCATATTAATATCGAGCAAAATTAGATCTGGTGGCTCTCGCTGCACAGATTGTAATACTATTTTGCCACTGAGAGCTTTCCGGACAATATAACTATGAGCCTCTAAAATTTTGGCTAACAAGCGAATATTATCCAGTTTGTCATCAATAATGAGAATCTTGGTTTGTGATGCTGGTTTAAGTAATTTAGGCATAGTATCTGATGTCAAAACTGGGTAATAAATTTTAAATTTTTGATTGCAAGTTAATGCAGTAGACAGTTGAAGATTTGCGTAGTCAGTTTCTGAATTTCATTTAATAAAATTTATAAATTTAAATCGCTCAGGTTAATAATTTCTTCTAGTTGGAGATGATCGACCAGGTATTTAAAGCTATCAGCTAAGGTTTTTTGCTCGGTAGGAATTTCGGCAATCAGTTCATAGAGTCTGGCATCATTGAGATCCAGAGCGGCTTCATGCACTTGGTCAATCCACTCGCTGGGCATTACCTGTAAGTCTTGAGTGGTGAGGGGTTTTTTCGGTGAAGTTACTATATTGCTGTCGGGTGTGATAACTTCGCTGTATACATAGCGTAGCCCCAAGTGCTGTGCCATCTTCTCAAACAGCAAGGTTTCTGTAAAAGGCTTGGCAAGATGGTCGTTGCAACCTGCTTGCAGACTAGCAATGCGGTCTTGTTCAAAGGCATAGGCAGTGAGAGCAATAATAATTACATCTTCTTTGCCTGCTGTGGCGCGGATTTGTTGTGTGGCTGTGTAGCCATCCATCACAGGCATTTGAATATCCATCCAAATTAGGTGGGGATGCCATTCTTGCCACATGGCGATCGCTTCTGCGCCATTTTCCACCGCGCAAACTTCAAAACCTACTGACTCTAGCAATTTGACTAGCAATTGCCGATTTTCTAAAACATCTTCTACTATCAGAATTCGGTAAGTGGGTTGTCCTGGTTCCAAAGCAATTACATGACGAGTTGCTTCTGGTTCCGCCAAATCGACTGCATCTACTAAATGTAAAAATACTTCACAGGTAAAGGTTGACCCCTGATTTAAAGTGCTGTTGACTGTAATGTTACCTCCCATCAACCGGGCAAACTGACGACTAATAGATAAACCTAAGCCTGTACCTTGAGCATTGCGGCCCTTTTCTGTTTGCATAAAGGCTTCAAAAATCGATTCTAAATCTGAGGGTGCAATTCCACATCCAGTATCTTCAACTTCCAGTAGTAAATTGATTGAGGGTTTAGGTTGTGTAACAGTAGGATTGCTTGCTGGCAAAGCTTGTACTCGCAGCGTTACCGTGCCACTAGTAGTAAATTTAATCGCATTACCTAACAAATTAATCAAAATCTGCCGCAGTTTGGCTTCATCACCCCAGACATAACGGGGAACAGTTGCATCTTGTTCAGTTTGCAGATGCAAGCCTTTCTGTGAGGCTTTGAGGGCAAACATCTCGTTGAGTGAGTGCAGCAGTCGATGTAAATTAAAGCAGCTGTCGTTGAGTAGCAATTGTCCTGCTTCAATTCTCGACATCTCTAAAACATCGTTAATTAGGGCTAGTAAATGTTCGCCACTGCGGGTGATGATGCTTAGATGCTCTTGAAATTGTTCGGGAGTTTGGCGATCGCGTACCATTAATTGCGTAAATCCCAGAATGGCGTTCATGGGAGTCCGCAGTTCATGGCTCATTTTGGCGAGGAACTGACTTTTGGCACGATTGGCGATCGCAGCACGTTCTGCGGCTTGTTCTAAGGCAGCTTGGGAAAACTCTAGTACTGCTAGCATTAGAGTATTTCGCATTTCTAATGCTGCTTCCATCTCCGCACTTTCCCAAGGTAGAGATGTTTCTTTAACTGTTTCTTGCCAAAGTTCAAAAGATTTACGCGGTGTTAAGCGGATTTCGCCATCGGTACTAATAGAAACAGGTTTGTGGGGATTCCCTGCCCAATTAACTATTTGAATTTGCTCTGGTCGAAACCAGATAATATGATAAGACTTTTGTTGCAGCAAAATGGAAATAGCTAAAATGCCACTAGCAATCATGGGAAATTGCTGTGCCTGTGGGTAAAGTTGTGGTAGTGAATCAGTTACAAATATTGGTTGACAATGTTCCTGCAATAGCCAAGTAACTAATGCTTGCACGTCTTTGATTGATGGAGTTGCACCTCGTAGCGAAATTGTATTATCTAAAATTATTGCGGCTCCCTGGGCGTGAACTAAATTTAATAAAGACTCTTCATGACGTTGGAATACCGCTTCTATAAAGCCGACTTCTTGCGATAAATTTGTTCGCAATTCTTCCTGAATTAGTTTCACTTGGGAGCGATAGCGATTTAGTTCATGTTCTTGTTGATAAACTAATTCTATTGAGGCAAACTGTCCTAAAAATTCGCAGGCTTTCCTTGTTTCATAATCTATAAATTTGGGTGTGTGATGGTGACAAGCAATCAATCCCCAAAGCCGTTTCTCGTTAATTAAGGAAATCGACATTGAAGCAGCTACACCCATATTTTGCAGATATTCTATATGGAGAGGCGACACACTGCGGAAATTCGCTTGACTGAGATTTAGTGATGTTCCAGTTATGGGATTATGAGAAGGAATTAGTTTTGCTGGTTGATAGTTGACATCGGGAATCAGCCGCAGCCAGCTATTGTAATAAAGTTGGCGGGCTTGTTGTGGAATGTCAGAAGCGGGATAATGTAGCCCCAAATAGCTGTTTAAATGATTGGCGTTTTCTTCTGCAACTACAACTCCGCTGTTATCGCTAGCAAACTGGTAAATCAAGACCCGATCAAAGCCAGTAATTAACCGCACTTGTTTGACGATAATTTCTAACAAGTCATTGAAACTTTCTGCATCCCGTATCTGAGCGATCGCTTCTTCTAATAGATGATAGAACTGGAGAACCTGTTTAGTGGTACTGATACGGCTAGGTTCTAACTCCATTACTAAAAGTCCCTCACTCCGGTGCATCATCACCTTAAAGCTTTGCCAATGTGCTTTTTGGTTAGCTGATGCTGCGGCGAGTTGCTTAATTTTTAAATTTAAAGGGTTAAATATTTTTAAATTATTTTGAGTGAGATATTGAGATATTTCTTTAACTTTTGTTTGAGAAAGCAGGACGCTGAGAGATTTACCGATGAGATTTTCGGCATTAATTCCTAATATTTGCTCTACGTTTTCACTAACTTGCAAAATCTCAAGTTCTGGTTCTCGTAATGATAGCAACACCCCATGCGGTTGAATCAAACCAGGAATATGAATTGGTTCGCGATCGCAGTTGCTTAAATCTATAGGTTCTGAAGTAAAAAAATCTGGATAATTAAATGACGCTGATTCTTGCATTTTATTTCAAGTTAATTTTTGGAAAATAGGCAAGCAGAATTAAAGCTACAGACTAAAGCAAGAAAACAGATGAAAGTTATTATTTGAATTTTTAACTTTTTTTAGAAGATGTTTCAAAAGTCCCTAAGTAGCTGATGGGAATTAAATATAAGATGGACGTAGGTTGGGTTGAGGAACGTAGACGCGCAGCGGCTTCCCGTAGGGTAACCCAACACCCGCATGGGTTACGCTATCGCTAACCCATCCTACAAATAATTATGCCTCCCTACTTAGTGATGTATCAAATACTTTTATATTCCTCTAAATCCCCCTTCAATAAGAGAACTTTGATTCTATTTCCGCCTTTTTTAATGGGGGTAGGGGGGATCAATACCTATCTAAAGTCTCAGCAAAATACTTTTAAAACAATCTCTAAATTTCTACAAACAAATGCTTTATTATCTTAAATTCCTGAAACCGTTACAGAGTAAGTATTTTACTTTTATTTACAAATTATCTCTTGTTGAGTTATGGAGGTAGAAAAATTTATTTATGTATGCATAAGCTATTAATCATCGCGTATAAGGTATTCATAAGCAGAATTAACTTTTTGCAAAAAATCAGTAAAATCAAATGGTTTATGGATAAAATGAACAATACCTACAGATGAGGCAGCTTTTTTTAAATTATTATTGCCTGAAACTAATACAACTGCTATTTTAATTCCATGTAATTGGAGTTGTTGATAAACTTGAATTCCTGTTAAGATAGGCATTCGATTATCTAAAATCAGTAAATCAGGTTGTTCTTTTAAAACTTTATCGAGCGCTTCTTTACCATTGCAGGCTTCACTTACTTCCCAACCTTCTTGCTTTAATATAAAAGTCATGACAGTGCGATTGCTTTCTTCATCATCGGCAACCAGTACTTTCCTTTTTCCCATTTTTTCACATAGCATAGTTGATTATTTCTCCAAGTATTTAAATTGATGATTTTTATAATGGCAAATTCTTTCAGGTTAAATTGGTGCTAAATCTTACTCTCATACTAAGCTTATTTATACTGGTAACCCTAAGGTATGTTCGTAAGCTAATTTAATTTTTTTCAAAGAATATGGCAGTTCAAATCGTTGCTCTAGACAATGAAAAATATCCAAGGATAGAGCTAATTTATCTAGATTTACACATTCAGTAAGTAGTACAATTGGTAATTTAATTCCATGTGCGAGCAACGGTAAATACATTTCACCTTTTGTTAGTTGTGGCATTCGATTATCTAAAATCAATAAATCTGGGGGTTCTGTACATAATTTTTCTATTACTTCTGTAGCACTCCCAACTTCGTTTACTTGCCAGCCTTCTGTTTCTAGAATAAAAGCGAGTAAAGCTTGATAGCTTTCTTCATAAACTGCTATTATGGCTCTACGTTTTTCCAATTTTTGAGATTTCATAATTTTGATTTTGGTAATTTGATGTTTGCTTATTATCGTTTGGTGTCGGTAAGTAGAAATAGTGCATGATTCTGAATTTTTAACTGTTATCTTACTCAGTTAGGTTAGTGCTAAATGTACTACTGAACTACGTTATTAACCAGATTCAAGCTCTTTCCCGGAATATAAGTTTTTAAATTGTTGATTAATAAAATAGAGATATTGAAGGATACTAATTTAGTTAAAGCCTCATAGTCAGTAAGTGAGATTACTGGTAATTTAATTCCATAGGTTCTGAGATATGAATAAATATCGCGTTTGAGTAACTGTGGCATTCGCTCATCTAAAAATAATAAATTTGGTTGCCTTTTACACGAGATTTGTATTGCTTCTGTAGCATTCTGGGCTTGATTTATCTCCCATTGTTTTTTCTCTAAAATAAAATTGAATAAAGCTTGATAACTTGCTTCATAATCTGCAATTAGTACTAAATTTTTTCTAGATTTTGTCAAATGCATATTTTTTATTTATTTGGTGATTAGTGTTAGACATGGTTTTGCATTTTGTAATGCCAAGTGCTACTCGTATGACAATGCTTCCCGTTTCCTGTTAGATAAACTACGCGTAGCTTGAGTGTAATAGTATGGGTTCTAATTTGTATTACAGCGAATTTGAAGTAAATTTTGAATTAGTTGTTACCTGTTCTCCCAAAAAACTATTACACCTCCTGTGATTTCACCTTGGTCATCTTTAAAAGCACTAGCACTAGTAGCCACAGGAATAATGTTTCCATTTATCGCAATTAGTAAAATACCTTTGTGATAATAGATGGTAGTTTCTTTTTGAAATGCTGAGATAATAGGATTTTTAATATTCAACAGATTTTGTTGATCTATCAGTTTCAAAACAGTGGTAAAAACTTGCTCTTTTGCTTCCTTAAATTCCCATCCTGTGAGTGTTTGCGCTACGTGATTCATGTACTCGATACGCAATTGAGAATCAACTACAATCACGCCATGTTTGATTGCATGAAGCACAGTACTAAAAATTTTTTCACGTTTATAAAGGTTCAACGCTATTTGAATAGAAACGTAAAAATCTTGCCGACCTACAGGTTTAAGCAGGTAAGCAAAGGGAAAAGTTTGGATTGCTCGATCTACAGTATTTGTATCAGAATATTCTGTTACATAAATAATGGGAATTTGCAAATTATCCCAGATTTCTCCTGCTGCCTCGATTCCATCTATTTCATATTGCAACTGGACATCCATTAAAATTAAGTTAGGGTTTAAATCAGTTGCTTTGGTAATTGCGGTTTCTGCAGAGTTGGCAATACCAACAACTGTATATTCTAAAGACTCTAAAATTTCTTGAAAATTGACAGCAAGTATATGATCGTCTTCAACTACTAGAACTTTAATATTCTTATTGCTTTTTCTGTTATACAAGGCAGTACTCATCTTTATTCCTAGCCATACGGCACCGCAATTTTGTTTTAGATAATTAGCTAATTCTGTAAACTAAATAGATATGATTCTTTCTAAGAAAAAGCCAAAATATTGATAATTGATAACTAATACTTGATAAAAAGGTTTCACGGAGCAATTCGCTAGTTTAGATCCAGTAAATTATTTATGCTGAATTATTAGTTATAAATTAATACAGCAGATTTTATGCTTGTGTTACATCTCTAGTGGCTAGATATTTATTCAACAAGAGATATATGATGAATTTTGTACATAAATTACCGAAAAGCTGCTGTACTTATTATTGCAGTCGCCAACTCTACACTATTTACGTAACTAAAGGAGAAAATACAGAAACTTAAAATGAGTTTATTGACTCATTTGTGATTGATATGAGTGTTTTTTCTAGACCTAAAATTCTGTGATTTTTGTTAGAACTGAAATTAGGCATTTCTTGCCAACAGTGGCGACAAAACCAATAGGCTTCATGTAACCGGATATGGCGGAGCATTTGATGAGAACAGCAAGGACAGCTTGTCATAAATTTGTTTTTTATTCAATAAATTGAATGGCAGTTAATTTGCTGTTGGTGGAATCACCAACAAAATAAATTTATGAATGAAAAATAAAAAACTTGTAAAAAGCGAGTTTATGTAATAAATCTCAATACTTGAGTAATAAATTAATAAATATAAAGCCGAATGAGAACGCACAAGGGCTTTTTGGCAGATTCATGCATGTTATAGCGCAAAGGTGATACCCTCTGGCTGAGTTGTCATCTCATCTTGCATTTAATTCCAAGACTAATAACTAAAGTCTACTTAAGTAGATTCAGCTAGATAAGATGGGTAGGTAGGGGTAAGGCGTAGGGCATACGTGTTAACTTAAGCTAAAAGCTATATACGGCGAGTGTTGTACAAAAACCCTTGCCCTCATCCCCTCACCCCTTCTTCCCCTGGAGAAGGGGAATTAAATCTCTTGCTCCCCTCTCCTGGTGGGCTATGGTGTACACACAAGTACTATCTGTAAGGGTAAAAAATATTTGATACATCAATCATGACTTTTCAAAGATCCTTTGAGGAAAGCCGCTATTGAGTTGAGAATAGCCGCTATTGAGTTGAGGAAAGCCGCTATTGAGTTAAGAAAAGCCACTATTGAATTGAGGAAAGCCACTATTGAGTTGAGCAAAGCCGCTATTGAGTTGAGCAAAGCCGCTATTGAGTTGAGAATAGCCACTATTGAGTTGAGAATAGCCACTATTGAGTTGAGGAAAGCCGCTACTGAGTTGAGAATAGCCGCTATTGAGTTGAGGAAAGCCGCTATTGACTTAACGATAGTCGCAACTTTCAATTATGCTGATACCAATTCAAATAATGTTTGCGACACATCAATATATTCTAGAGGGCAAGGCATTGCCTTGCCCCTACAATCTGTCGCATTCTTTTTTCAAATTGGTATGACTCTATAGCCTGAACTTGTTAACGAAATTTGAATTCCGAGCAGCGATACTAGTCCTCTGCTAAGAAAGCGATAGTATATTTTTTGAGTTGAAAGTCCCTTATGAGGCAATACAGTTGAAATCAGCCTTTTTCTCTCCCTCTGCTACCTCTGCCTACCCTAGCGCATAAATTTTCTTAACTTAACTCTATTGCCTTATGAGTCCCAACCCAGAATTTTTGCAATCTGAATATGGAGTTTCAAAGGATTGAAGGGTTTGGGGATGACACCTGTGATTTGGTACTGTTGTAAAAATTTTGTATCTAACCATTGCACTCCTACACTCAGCAGCACAATGGGAATAGCTTGAGTTTCTGGATGATTTTTAAGTTTGCTCAGAAATTTAAAACTATCTATAGAGTACATAGATAAATCTATAACAATCGCATCAGGATGCTTAAGTCCAGCTTTATGCAATCCTTCTAATAAAGAATCGGCAATTATCACATTCCAACCTGCTACATCTTGGAGGCACAGCTCTATCATCTCTCGTACATAGACTTCATCATCAATGAGCAAAATAGTTTTGGTAGACAAAGTCACTACCTCATCAGTCAACATTTAACCCTACTCCAGAAAAAGACTTGTGATATTGAAGCGATGTCTTAATCTACTAAGCCAGAACGCAGTGCCAAGACAGTAGCCTGAGTGCGGTCGTCTACATTAAGCTTGTTGAAAATATTCCTAACGTGCGTTTTGACAGTTCCTATTGTTATATACAGTTTTTCAGAAATATCTTGATTGCTATTACCATCAACAATCATTCTCAGAACACAAAGTTCTCGCTCGGTTAGAGGATGAGCTAAAATTTGCTGTTGCTGTTGCGGATTAACAGCACGGATAATCACGGTTTGTGGGTGTATAATTGAAACCCCAAACAACTTCTCTGCAATTTTACTGTCAGTGGGCCTTGGGGGTGGAAATAAAGAAACCTGTGTAATTGCTTCCAGCGATTCAATCTGACAAATGCTCATATATTTTTCTTGTGAATTAAAAGATGTTTGCTACACAAGAAAAATAAATTACAAAAGTAAAAAACTTGTAAAAACAAAGTCAAGATTACAAAGCTTAACAATGCAATTACTCATCCCAGCCGAAAATCTCAGCAACCTCCTGAGAAATACTGAAAGGTTCAAAAGGTTTGGTAATCACTCCGGCAATTCCCATTTGGGCAAAACGCAGGCGATCGCTACTTTGCACTTTCGCTGTCAGAAAAATGACTGGTATTGATTGAGTAACAGAATTAGCCTGAAGTTGCTCATACACAGCAAAGCCATCCATCTCTGGCATAGACACATCAAGTAAAATGCCATCAACCTTTTGTGTCTGAGCGATTTTCAGCGCTTCTGTCCCAGATGCAGCAGTTAATGTATCCCATCCGCCCACATCTGATAAACAAGCCTCTACCAGTTCCAGGATACATTCTTCGTCATCTACGATTAATACTTGTTTTGTCATTTGTTATTGGTCATTTGTCATTTGTCATTTGGTAATTGGTAATTGGTAATTGGTAATTGGTAATGGGTAATTGAGAATAAAAATTTCTCCCCTTGTCCCCCAGTCCCCAGTCCCCAGTCCCCAATCCCCAGTCCCCAGTCCCCAATCCCTAATCCCTCACCAATGGCAGCGTAAAGAAAAATGTGCTGCCAACGCCCAGGGTACTTTCTGCCCAGATTTTACCGCCATGCTGATCAATAATACTACGGCAGATTGCTAATCCTAAGCCTGTGCCGCCTTTGACGCGAGAGTCAGAGGCATCTACTTGCTGAAATCTGTTGAAGATTTTTTCTAACTTATCTTTGGGTATCCCCCTTCCTTGATCGCTAATGCTAAATAATACGCGATCGCTTTGCTGTTCCACACTCAAAGTAATTGTAGAATCAGCCGGGGAAAATTTGATGGCGTTACTTAATAAATTAGTCAGGGTTTGCAGTATGGCATCAGCAGCGACGCAAACTTGAGCATCTGTAGGTTGTATATTTAAGGTAATATTTTGCTGTTTGGCGAGTGCTTGCACCCCGGCTACAGCTTGTTCAAATAAGTCGGTGACTGTACAGATAGTTGTTTGTAAGGTAACGCGACCAGAGTCTAAACGTTCTAAATCCAGAATATCGTTAACTAGGCGCACTAAGCGATCGCTTTCCCTGGCGGCAATTGCAAGCATCCGCTGGGACTTCTCTGGTTTTTGCTTGTAGAGGTCACTATTTAATAATCCCAGAGATGCACGAATTGAGGTTAAAGGTGTGCGGAGTTCGTGACTGACAATGCCAATAAACTCTCGCTTCATTTGCTCAATTTCTTGCTGCGCTGTAATATCTTCTGCAATACCTGCAATGCGAATTATTTCTCCCTGTTCATTTTTAATGGGAAATGCGCGATCGCGTATCCAGCGTATGGAACCATCAGGGCGGATAATGCGATATTGTTTATCTTGTTCTCCTGTGTTTGCCTGTTCACTAATTTGAACATCTAGGCGCTGGCGATCGTCAGGATGAACTGCCTCAACCCAAGCCGATATGTTGTGGTAAAGTTCCTCACGGCTGCGTTGCCAAATACTTTCATAGGCTTTGCTCACATACAGAACTTGCTGATAGTGACTATCCGTAATCCAAAATATAGCTTGGATGTTGTCTGCCATCTGGCGAAACTTTTCTTCACTTTCGCGCAAAGCATCTTGGATCAGTTTGCGATCGGTAATATCTTGGTGAACTGCTACCAGAACATCGCCATATTCAGGATGACTAAATACAGAAGTTGTAGCATAACACCAAAATGGAGTTCCATCTTTTTTGACATTATGAACTTCATAGGTGGCTTCACCCTTTGATAAGACAGCAGCTCGAATTGCTTGATTAACATCTTCAGCAGTTACCGATTCGTTACCATAGTTAATCATCGAAACATGCTGACCGTTAAGTTCACCAGAATCATAGCCAAACATCTGCTCAAATTTCGGATTGGCATAGACAATCACAGCATCACTAGCGCGTACTAAGCAGACTCCTTCCGCCATGTTGCGGGTGATGACAGCTTGAAACTCAAGCATTTTTTCTGCTTGTTTTGTTGATGTAATGTCATTATTAATTTCTAGGATTTTCAGCGGGTTACCAGCATGATCTTTTTGTAAAACCCAACGGCTAGCTACAATTACAGGTTGAGCATCTCGTCTGAAATGGATCAGTTCTCCTTCCCAATAACCTGTTGCTAAGAATTGGGCTTGAATTTCGGGTAATGGTTGAGGAAATTGGGTTTGCAGTAGATCGTGAGAAATTTGCCCCACCGCCTCGGCTTTAAGAAAGCCATACATCTGTTCGGCTCCCTCATTCCAAAAGGTAATCCTCCAATTCAAATCCAGGGTCATGATCGTGTCATGTGCTAGATCCAGAATTTGCGCCTGTTCAAACAGAATCAGTTGGGTTTGTTGCTGCTCTATCACCGTTTCTAGTAGGCGCGCGTTTATTTCCTTTAATTGCTCTGTACGCTCTGCTATTCGTTGCTCTAGTTCAACATTTAGTTGTACTAGGGCAATTTGCGCCTGTTTGCGCTCTGTAACATCGTCGCTAAAAATAATAATGCCGCCAATTTCACCCGTAGCATGATACCAAGGGTGAATTTCCCAGTGTATCCACTGTTGGTTACCATCTAAGCGCACAAACAAATCTTCGTCACTTCTTGCAGTCGCCCCAGCTAAACACTGTTGATGAATTTCTCGCCATCGCTGCGTAATTTCTGGGAAAATTTCGTAGTGCGATCGCCCAATTAGCGCTGCCACCGAATCGAGATTATAGTCATCTACCCATCTTTTGCTGGACATGAGATAGCACATATCGCGATCAAACATCGCAATCCCCGCAGGTGCATACTGGGCAAATAAGCGTAAGATTGCTTCCCTTTCCTGCAAAGCTGCTTGGGCTTGTTGGCGCTCTATTAGTTCGGTTTGTACTTTTGCAAATAAATGAGCTTGCCGAATCGCAACGCTGCTTTGGGAAGCTAGCTGTCGCATTAGATCTATTTCGACAGCTTGCCATTCACGAGGAGCAGTACAATGGTGAGCAGCCAGCAATCCCCATAATTCATTGTCTTCGATAATCGGGACAACTAAATTCGCTCTAACTTGCAGGCTGGCGAGAAATTCAACGTGACAAGGGCTGATTCCGGCAGTATAAATATCAGTTTTGGCGGTGACTAAGCCTTGAAGAAAGGGTGCAACGTTTTCTTCACCAATGCAAGGGTCGTAGATTTCTAAAGGTAACAACGCTAAAGATTCATCCACAACCGACTCAACAACAATAGTTCCACCCCAACTAGGGGAAAATTTAAAGATAATGACGCGATCGCACCTTAAAAACTGCCGCACTTCATCAACAGTAGTTTGCAAGATATCTTGTAAATTGAGCGATCGCCGGATGCGCTGGGTCATTTCCATCACTAAGCGCTGTTGCTCAAATTGCTGTGACAGTAAAATCTGTGATTGCAAGCGTTCAGTTTCGCTGCGTTTGCGATCGTCTATCGCCATCACAGTTCCCGTCATGCGGATAGGCTGATCTACTTCTTTATAAAATGCTTGTCCTCGTCCCTCAACCCAGTGAATACTCTCATCTGGCCAAATTACCCGAAATTCACACTTGTAGGCACTATGGGTTTGTAAGGATTGTTGTAACGCTTGGTTAGTTAATGAGCGGTCATCAGGATGTACACAGGCCTCAAAACTTTCATATCTACCATTAAAGCTACCAGGAGTTAAGCCAAATAAAATTTCATGTTCTGGTGACCATTTGATGATTCCTGTAACGATATCCCAATCCCATATCCCCATCTGCGCCGCAGATAGAGCCATTCGCAGTTGCTCGGCATTTTCTTGAGCTAATTTTTGGCTGAGTTTGTCAATCTTCTGCTTACTTTTGCGAAAATTGGCAGTGAGTAGATTCATCGTCAAAGCAACACCCAAAAAAAGGGCTAGGCGCAATACATCCCCTGGTTGCGATGGAAGAAATGCATATCGAGGCGGAATCACGAAATAATCAATTGCCAGTACCGAAAGCACAACTGTGACACAACCTGGTTGAAAACCTCCATACCAACTACTCAAAATCACCGCAATGTAGAAAAAAGCTCCAATTGTGCGATATAGCAGATCTTCTAGCCAGAGTGACAGCATTAAGGCGATCGCAGTTGAGCCAATCGCAATTCCATAAGGCAATAATCGCTGATAACTTCTCATAATTCCTTACCTTTGCTGGCTCTCCCAGCCTGTAAGCGCGATCGCACTCGCTGAATGCGATTGAGTACTCTAGTCACCAGTTCTGGCCCAATTACTGGCTTGGTGATAAAATCATCCACTCCCGCCGCAAAAGCCTGCTGGAGAGATTCTGCATCAGTATAGGCTGTCACCACTAAAATCGGTAAATCACCCCACTGAGCATCTTGGCGGATGACTTGGCACAAATCTAATCCGTTAACTAGGGGCATCTGTAAATCTAATATCACTAAATCAGGAGCAGTTGCCAGCAGTACTTGCCAAAATTGCTGCGGTTGCGAGAGAGTTGTAACTTCCAGCCCCCAAGGAGTTAGCATTGCTGATAAGCCAGCCAGCATTACAGGGTCATCATCCACAATTAACACCTTGGCTTGGGAGGTTTGGCGTTGAGGTATGACGCGGGCGATCGCTTGTAAAATTTGCTCAGTGGTCGCGGGTTTGTGCAGAAATTGCCTTGCGCCTAAGTGCGACACAGCCAAGCGATCAATTAAGCTATCTCGCCCTGTAAATACAATAATTGGTAATTGCGGTGATTTTTCTGCCAATTCTCGCAGTATTGCTAATCCATCTTCTGCTGCATCCGGAAAGCTTAAATCTAGTAGCACCACATCAGGCATTGCTACAGCCAGGCGCGATCGCGCAGTTGCTAAATCAGTAGCGATTTTAATCCGCAGCCCCCAAGCATCTGCTTGAGCTAGCAACCCTTCAGCCAAGGTTGTATCATCATCAATCAGCAGCACGCGATAAGTCTGGCGCATAGGTGCTGGTTTAGCAGTCACAGTCACAGGCGGCTTAGTTAATTCCTGTTGCAATGCCGTCACCAGATGAGAAAACTGAGTAATTTCCTCATCTGTCTGGTAGCGATTATGTATGAGTAATTCTTCTAATTGCCGTGCAAACCTCGAAGCTTCTGGATAACCAAACGTACCCAGCGCCCCAGCTAACTTATGAGCTTCCTGCACTGCTTGCTGCTGTAACTCCTGCTGCAAATTCCCTGCTTGAAGTGCAGTTTTAGCTTGCTCCAGTACCGTCACCCGTTGCTGGAAGGTATGACGAAATTTTTCCATCACACTATTAATCGGGGCGGAATCTTGGCTTTGGGGTGATTGTTTGTTTTCCTTTCCATCTACAATTGCCCCAGGTGTTGCAGCCAAAGGCTCTGGTGCAGGCTTTAACCGATAACCAATTCCATACACCGTTTCGAGAATCTCTGCGGTGAAACCAGAAGCCTTAAGCTTCTTGCGGATATCTTTAATATGAGTGGTCACTGCATGTTCAATTGGCGCATCATCAAATCCCCACAGCCGATCCAGAATCACCTGACGGCTAAAGATGCGATTGGGATTTTGTAAAAATAATTCCAGTATGTTGTATTCTATTGCCGAAAGCGGAACCACCTGCTCGTTATAAGTGACTTGGGCAGAAGTTTGGTCTAAACAGAGATTTCCCCAAGTTAACTTAGATGATGTAATTCCCCCACTACGCCGCAACAAAGACCGAATTCTAGCCAGCAATGCTTCCGGGTGATAAGGCTTGATCACATAATCATCTGCTCCCGCATCTAAACCCGTCACCACATCTACATTGCTATTCTTCGCACTGAGTAACAGAATTGGTTTAGCATAGCCTTGCGATCGCAATTGCTGACACAGACTAATCCCATCCAATTGCGGAATTTGCCAATCCAGCAAAATCAAGTCATATTCCGCTGATAGTGCGAAGTCTAACCCAGTTTGCCCATTATTGGCTAAGTCGATAGTGTAATTATTTGCACTCAGCAACTCTACTACCGCCTGAGCGAGTAATATGTCATCCTCTACCAGCAAAATTTTCATGTTTTTGCATCCAAGGTTTGCTCAAATCACTACCAAGAGTATGCGAATATTTTACTTTTAGGTGGAGCGATCGCCCCTCAGGGTGATCACAAGTCATGTAGCGTTTTTCTTTGTATCTAGAATTTTTTTTGCGATCGCTTATATATTTCCTTAATTCTGATGCTATTTAATTTATTATTACTGAGTTACTTTGTTTACTATCGGTTAATAATATATGCTTTTCAAGCTGAATATTATAAGCAATGAGAAATATTGCTTGTGCTTGCTACTCAACGCCTAAAGGCATCCTATGCTGAAACACAAATTACTAGGCCCAACTTGGGCCTGATGAATTAGTCTGCTCAACGCCTAATGGCATCTAATGTTGAAGCACGGCGATTGCCAAACTTGTTGACTTGCCTAAGCTCCATTTCAATTTTACAAGCATCTATCACTGAAGATTAGTCCAGTTGCAAAAATTCATAGCTATTCATAGCACAAAGAAAATTGTTAAATTCCTTAAGTCTTGTGTTGAGAGTGTTTCAGGAAATTGCAAGCATCTTGGATGCATATAAAATTCTTAAAAGGCTTGTTAAATAAGAAGACAAGACTATTGCTCATGGTATTTAGATTTCTCAAGTAAAGGTACTTGCAAAATAAAAAAATAACCCCTAATCACTTTGAACTGAAGTCCAAGATAATTCAGGCGGTTGCAATACTTGACATTCTTGAATCTCGTAACTTAACCATCGTGTTCCCCGCGAACCTACATGGTTTACCCAATAAGGTAAAGTTAGCAACCCGTATTCATCCCGGATTAACCACCGCATTGATTCTGCATAGTAATTTTTTGGTAAGAGGGTAATATCATTTACTAAATCTCGACTTTCACCTAAACATAGTCCACCAAATCTATTAATAGAACCTGGGTTAGTAAATGCCTCTTCTAAACGTTGCACTAAATTTGGTTTAGCTTTATCTACCCCAGCATCTACCCAAACTACAAACTCAATATTAGTAAGTACCTCCTGGTAATCAGGTTTATTATTTTTAGGGTCATGAATATTCTTCGTTTTCAATCTGTGAAAGGTACGAATTACAGTTGACTTTGCTGGTTCGGATATAAGTGCGATCGCCAGCTTTACCCCACAGTGTTTGTATCTATCAACTTCTCCTACAAGAGACAGTAACATCCCATATACTGTTGATGGTGGTGGTACAGGATAGGTTTCTACATACTCCCTAGCACGAGACTGGCGAAAACAAGCGATAGGGACTTCTACTTTTAAGGCAATAGTCGTCACATTATTAACTCCTTGGTAGCAATTGTAAGTCTCGTGTAATGACCTTTAGTAATTCTTCTACTACCTTCTTCACACCTGGGAACACATTTGCACCCAAATTTCCTAAATCTCTAGCAATTGCTCCTCCAATCCATAATTCCTTTGGGTCAATATCTTCAGCTTCTACCCGTCTAACCAAATCTGGAACTGATATATTTCCCCATTCATCTTGTTCAAAGCAATACAAAAAACGAGGCGAGAAATCATGTGTCCAGCGTAGTATTATGCTATCTGGGGAAAAATCGTATAAAAAACGGGCATGATTTCCTCCCACTTCTCCAATTGAAATTAAACCATTTAAAACTGCATTGCTCCGAGATTTATCTTGGAGACTGTTAGGTGTCAATGCAAAACCATACTGATAACGAGTAGCATGAACTTCTGTACCATAAAGAGAAGTTCGTCCTTTTTTTCCACTGACTGCATTAAAAGTAATGTTCCCTTCATAGGGAATCAACGATACTGCACGAGTAACCTCTAGTACACCTCTTTTAGCCGCGACTCTCCCTTGTGGTCTTTCTCGTCCTTTGCGTTGCGAAGTTTTTTTACGCTTGCCTTTAGAGCTTGTTACCTCTTCATCTTGAGATACATTTTGAATTTCTCCTGCGGATGCTTCCTGGACTTCACCTCCAGATTGATCACCAGCTTCAACTCTTGCGGCTTCTGTTTGCATGAATCCTAAAACATCATCATCAATGAAGCGAACATTATTAAAGTTAAGGTCTTGCAAGATGTGATCAGCGAGTGGCTGGGCATTTTCATCCCAACGCCGATTCACTTCATAACCATTATTTTGCCAGTAGTACCGCAGTGCCCAACGAATTGCCTCTGCTGAGACAGTAGTGTGAACTTCGCCCTTCCAGTTTATTTTTTGTAGGGTAGTGATATTACCTTCATTTTCACCACGATTATTAGCAGCAGTACCATAAATAGTTAAAATATTACCAAACAGATGAGACATTGAGGATTTACCCTAAAATTTAACATCATTGATTTAATAAAATAGAAAAAATTTTAATCATTCACTACTTGTCTGAGATATTTCTGATGATTCAGGCTTGATGTTCTGAGTTTTTGGATAACTAGCAATTGCAATAAAAGTTAAATCCCTAGCCATTTTCCAATTCATCATACCTGTTGTTATGGGTAGTAATTCTTCCCAGTGTTTTTGTAGAATTGAAAGTTGCCCTGCTTTACCCCAAAATTCCGCAATAAATTTCCTAAAATTTTCAGCATTAGTGCAGCGTCCTAGTTGAGATATAATTTTTGTATTTTCTCGTTCAATTTGAGCGTATTCATTTTCCTTGGTTCGGGAATAAATTTTGGCGTATGTTACCTTTAATGCTTCATGACAGGCTTTAATAAACAGCTTTTGCGATTCTATGTCCCATTCAAACTCTTGAATCATCGTATAAATTCCTTGTCTTTCGTCAGCTATTTGATTAAACAAATTACTAGATGTAAGTTTGTTGCCAAAATCATTCCACCAAGGCAACCCCAAGCCTAAATTATTGGCAATTATTCCTTGAACTAGACTTGTAAGGATAAAATGTTGATTTCCATAGTAAACGATTCGGTAATTGGGGAAACAACTCCGACTAAGCTTATAGTAGAAGCTCACTTTTTCCGTTAGCTTTAACGTTGCTATTTCTGTACGAACTTTTTGCTGTTCTGACCAAATTAGCGTACCAAAAGAAAAAACCTGACATCGTTTAACACAATTTTGGTTTACCTGTACTGCTGTTTGAGTAGTTAGGAATTTTAATCCAGCTTCTCTTAAGCTAGATACATTAAAATCTCTGTAACTCAAATTACTCAGATTCCAGCAATACTGGGCGTAAAGCTCTAAATTATTTACTTCAGGGACAAGCAGAATATAGTTTGTAGATTGGGGTTTGGTGTGCGATCGCAAAATAAAATAATGGCACGCCACAGGAGCAAACAATAAAGCTAGGGCATACTCTGGTTTTTCTTCAAATTGAGTTTGTTCTTTAAAAGCATAGTGACGAACTACTGCTCCTGGATAAAGCCAACCTACTATACCAATTGGCTCTTGTAAAAATTGTCCTGATTCGTCACACAACTTTATAGCAAAGTGCTGATGAGCATAAGATATAGCACTTTTGTACTCAGTCACAAATTTTTTGCTGTCAACAATTATAGACTTTAATTTCTTGCCTGAAGATTTAAAAAACTGATTATGCTGTAAAAAAGTTCCTGTAATACCTTGATGGATTATTATTTGTCTTTCAATATCCATTGCTTGTAGGTTTGATCCTATTAAGGAAATTAAACCCTCATCACTAATTTGAAAAGATTGCTTTAGCAACCAGTCTAAAGCTGCGAAATCCTGCCCTTCCCAGTTAAGACTGATGCTATAGGGTGTTAGCACCCAGGTTAAATTACCAGTACGTTGATCAGGATTTGGATATATTTTTTCCAACTGTTTAAGCGTCATCCAAAATCCTGCTATTCCTGCGCGATGTAACAAAGTAGTGCTGGATTCGCCTAGATTTAACTGAATTTTGGAATTAGCTGTTGTATTTATCATCTGCTGTTGAACAACTGCTATCGCTTTTCGTTAACTGGTACAAACACTCCACAACCCATTTTTTGCTTCCCGCCGACACCGTATTTTTGCAAGGTTATTGAATCTTCATTGCTTAAATTTGTTACCTCCAATCCAAAACCTACTACTGTAAATTTCTTAATTTTGATACTTCTGCGTTTGGGTTTGCCATCAGCTTTGGTAGGTATACTGGCTATTCCCTGGATACCCAGTCTTTCCAGTTGACGCTGCGCTGCTGCTAAAAAAGCGTCTGGTTCTTCATATCCTTTGATAACCACAATACGCGATCGCAATTTCTCCACTGCCTGAAGGAGATACATTTGAGGAATTTCTAAACGAATCTTATGCCTGCCAATTGTTAGTGATTTACCCGCAAACGGATAAACTAAAGGTATTTTTTCTACTGGTAGCCGAATCCGAAGCCTAGAGTGGTTATTAAGATTAAGTGAATCTTTGCCATCAGGAATACCAGGAATAGTTTGAATACTAAGGTCATCTAGAGAATGAAGTTTGTCCTGTAAGTGAGTCAGTGCAGCATACAAACCATAGCCGTGGTCTATGGGTAAAGTCTGACCAATTACACGAAAGCTTAAGTCCACGTAGATTAACTGAGGATTTAAAACATCTTTTACATGGTTCTGAGTTGATAAGTGAAAATGATCGCCCATTTCTTTTATGTCTCAGAAAAATTACTACTTCTGAGGTTAATTGATGTTATTTCTCTACCATACTCTATTGCTACGTCTTTAATAGTTATGCAATTTCAAGTAAATTAATATATTTTTTGCGAAAAAATATATTTGTATATTAAGTAATCTAACAACTATGTTATGTAAAAAATGTTTTTACAGATTTAGCTAAAAATTTTATTATCAATATATGTGTAATCCGGTCAATTACTGGATTAAGATCACAACCCAGTAAATAACTAGAAAAGTATTTGTCTGGATTTTTGATTAAATTTGGATTAATTATTTCTAAAACCTCTTGTCCATAACAATCACGGATGGAATTTGAAAAAGATTTTTGGTTAAATCTAAATTTACCCCCAGGTAGGATGTTCATAAACTTTTGATTAATTAAATAGGACTGATATTGATTGCGGAGCCAAGCCAAACCTTTAAAAGAAATATTAATATTACTTGTATCCCAAATATCCTGAGCCAAGATTAATAATTTTTCTACAGTGCTATCAGTATATTTGACTTGATTTTGATTGCACAAGCAGTTCTCTAGACTCGCAGCATGATAATGTATACCCTTAGAATCAACAGCTACAGAGCTATCATGCAAAATAATTCTATGGGTGGGACAAACTAATATACCTGGTATTTGGTGAATTCTATGCCAGTATGGTTCACCATATTCTTGTGTATCTTTTTTTAGACACACAGGACAAAACTTTAAAAACTTTGTTGAGTTTTCAGTAGGATGATTAGCTACTTTTGCAACCTCTAGAATAGAGCCACTTAGCTTGTTCCTCATAGAGTCTTGTAATTGCCAAGCTTGCTGAGGTATTAAGAAAGTTGAATAAAAAGGGTATAGAGTATAATTTTGTAGCAAATCGCTAACTGTTAACTGAGAAAATAAAGACAAGTTTTTAACTAAATAATTCAAATTATTAGTTAAAGTAACTTTACATAGTTGCTGAGAACTATAACCAAATAGTTCTAAGTCAGTTTGCTTGAAGGTTTTATTGCCACTTCGTATATGATATCTAGCCAAAGCACTATATAAAAGTTCATCAGGATATGGCGTTGGGAAAAAACTAAGCATTGAGAAGCTAAATAAGTAGGGAGGCATAATTATTTGTAGGATGGGTTACGCTATCGCTAACCCATGCGGGTGTTGGGTTTCGTTTCTCAACCCAACCTACGTCCATCTTATATTTAATTCCCACCAGCTACTTATTTATAAAATCTTCAATTGGATTTTTGATTATACCTGCTGATTTTAAATCCTCATATGCAGATTTTTTCTCTTTCTTTGCATTCTCGACAATTCGTCGAATATCATTCTCTTTGTACTTTGGCTTTGATTTAACTTTCTTGGTACTTGTTTTAGCAAGGTTTTCATTTACTTGACCTCCTTGCAAAGCAAGAGCATATGCCTTCTTAACTAAAGATGGGATGTCTGCATCTTCATCACTAGAAACAGTTTTTTCTGCATATTCCTTGGCTTTAGCGGGTTCTATTTCCAAGTTCAAAAGCTCAAGAATTACATAATTTAGCTTTGGCGATACTTGCTGCTGATTCTGCTGCTTTCTAGCTAATCTCCTAATCTCCTTCAAATCTTTATAATCAAGCTCAGATAGACATTTATTTTGATATTCTGTAGTATCGAGAGGAGCAATATCTTTATACTTAATCATCCACTCCTTGTCCCCTGACCTAATTGCATCTAGCATTGGCTTGACTAAATATAGTCCATCTTTAGCTGCTTGACGAATTAGGTCAACAGTAATAATTTCTTTATCACCGATTGAAATTGCTCTCCATTGAACCATTTTGTAAAGTTTGACAGCAATATCAATTATTCCCTGGCACATGTCATAAAAAACTTCGTTTATTTCATCCGAGAATGGAACAAACGTTTTTGTCCACTGGTATTCCCACATTCCTTCCATAAAGAAATACCATTCATCATCATTTACCATTCTGTCCCAAATTACACTTCCTTCTCCTGTGCCTCTCCTAGCATTTCTAAAATTTCCCTGAAGAATAGGAAAAGCCTCATTGGTACCAACTCGAATTACTGGAATTCCTACAGTATTGTCCATTTTAACTAAAAAGTTCAACATATCTGAGCTACTTCTTCTTGCTGTAACCAGATTCTGCATCTCATCTATAACTAAAACTCCTAAATGATGAGTATGGGCTATTTGGGCAACTTGAGCAAGCATATAATCTTCAGAGTTGCGCGAGGAACCAAATTTTTTAAAGTAGTTAGTACCTAATAACCTGTCAACAGCAAGGAAAATATCAGTACATAGACCCTTCAAAGAACCCGCATGAGGGCAATCAACCTTCAACCAAACGATTTGGTAAACACTATAATCAGGATGAAGAATTACTTGAGGATAAAGATTAAGAATATTTTGGAAATTTGTAGATTTTCCCATTCCCGATGGGCCAATTAGGGTTAAACCAGAAGCAGATGTAGGAAGATTAACATAGTTTTCTAAGTTTTTACCTCCTCCATGTTTTATTGCGTTATAGATTTGCCTAGAACGACTTGCATATTCAGGTTTCAGAATATTCCGAGCTAAATAGCCTGTCATAATTAATGCACAAATAACCTTCTGTAGTTCAACCGTTTTATTTTGAGGATCAAAATATCTAGATAGCCTCTCAATGCAATGAAACCTATAATGTGTTTCTAGCTCCTTCTCTCGTTCATTAAAATCTGGTGTTCTCGTTACTTGATCGATAAATTCTTCTGCTGAGAGAATATGAGGTAATGCCTGAATTAATGGATTAACGTTGTATTCTGGAAGTTTTTGATCTATATATCTGGCAATAACTGCTAATTCTCCATTAGGAATTTTAACCAGTTCACCCTCGATCCTGTCCACGTTTTCGCTCCTGTCGCTTTTTCTTAAGAAGATTCAGATGATTTGGCTGTAGTGATTCTGGCTGTTCGGAGGTTTCGGATTTACTCTCTATAACCTGAAAACTACTCTGATTTTCTGTAATTGCTAGTTCAAATCCTTCGCTATCTCGCCGTTTAGCCTTTTCAAAAGCCCTATTTTCTCTTATTCCAGAAACTTTTTTGGTCTTACTTAAATTAGGTTCTTGAGCAGCATCAGTCATTTGTTCTGCTTTATCCACTATGCTTTCAATATCAGCTATTAAATCTACCTTTTCTTGTAGCTGTTGACCTTGGCTTTTCTGTCTTTGCAATTCTTCATAAGCAAGTAGATATTCAATATCATAAAAATTTTTATTAGCATACCGTCCTTCTGAGTCGATAAGAAAACATTTTTCAAAATCTCTACCATCACTGGATGGCAGGTAAATGAAGTTTGGGTTTCTGGTATCGTAAGACACAATTAGTGATTTATCTGACTTAGAAAGGAGATTACTTCTAGCTTTTTCAAACCATTGCCCCTTTTCAGCACTATCACAGGTATAGTACATCTCCTTGCCTCTCATTTTGATGCCTTTAGCTGTAATGGTTGCTTTCTCAGTAGGCATCAAGTTCAATTTGACAATATCTTCAGAAAAAGTTCTGAGTCTACCAGAACGATTGGTAATACCCCACCTCCACAACTCTCTGGGTATAGGAGGTATATCATCAGCAACCATCGCTTCATCCCTTTCGTATTCCTTAAGAAATTTATTGTTGTGGTGAACAATTAAACGAACAATAATTTCAGTAAATTGATCTATATCAAGTTTGCCATCCAGCCTATAATCTCTTGCACCTCTTTGTCTAAAATCCGTATCTACATAACCTGGTAAAAAAGGTTTTACATGTTCATGGATTATACGAAAGTGTCTTTCTACTAAACCTTTCCAATCTGCTCTATAGGAAGCTGCATTTTCAATACGAACATAAAGATTAGGGATTAATGTTTCCACTTTCATCCCTGCTAATTCTCCCCTATCTCCTAAAATTGCATCTGGCATTTGATTGCTAGGCCATTCATCTTCAGTAATATTAATGTTGTATTCCTGGCAAAATAGGGTTTTATCTGCGGCTACATTAGCTAGCGCCATCATTGCGCCTGTCCAGGATGGGCCTTCTAAACCAACATAAACACCTGTAATCATCCGGCTAAAAACATCAATGATTACATAAATAACAGGTCTGCCAATGATCCAATTACGGTTATATTTTGACACCAAATATACATCAGCAACTGTAGCATCAATTTGATATCTAGAACCTGGGCCAATAGTCTCCATCTTAGAAGTTCCCAAAATTGCTCTATTCTCTAAGGCTACTCTTTTGGCTCCTTTTCGAGATGTCAAAGTTTTGGTAACGTCATCCTGCTCAAGTTGATACCAATATTTAAATTGGGTAATTGTAGGTATTTTATCAGTCGGAGTTAAAATAGATTTTTGTACACCATTTTCGTCATATCTAATTCCTTCCTTATAATATTCCTTTACCATTAATTCATAGGCTGTTGTTAAGTAGTTTTCTTTTGAATTATTGTAAAATTTACTTATAGCTATTCTAAAAATCTTTCTATCTTCTTCTGCAACATTTACACCTTCACCAATATCAGGATCATGTGCATATTTTCTTGGTCTTCCTCTCTTCTTACCTGATTGCCCTCGAATCTTACCTTTACCTGATGAATTGATAAAATCAGGTATAAGAGCGTTTGTATTTTTTCCCCTTTGTCAAAATCTTCTCAAATAACCATAGACAGTTTTTTCTACTAATTTATTCTTATCCCTTTCTTCGTTATAATTTTCAACAATTTTTTTAACCAGCAAGCCTCTAAAATTCCTATAATATATTGATGGTTCTTCTATAACTAATGATGAAATTATCTCCCAAGCTTTATCTCTGTATTCCTTTTCTCTATCTGTCAAATTTTCATCCCGAATAATTCTTGCCCAAGGATCTTGTTGTTGCTTAAAAGCAACACCTTCAGATATGGCTTCTAAAATATCTGATATTTTCTTTGGTTCAGGGAGCCCTTTCTTAGCATTAATATCTATAACAAATGCAATAATATAACCTTCATCTATCCAAATAATCCTTTCGACTACATGAGCGTTGTCATATACAATCCACTCTATTAAATCATTGACAAATAAATCTTTAACCATATTCTTTACATACTATGTGTGTTTAAAATATGACTTTTTCAAAAACTTTAGTTGACGGACAAGCAGATAATTTTATTTTGACCAAATCCACAATGACTTCTTTTATGGCGATTAAATGCTTAAACACATAAAGTGAAGTACCATAACTTATATTCATTTCTTTATCTAAAGCACTAGTTATTGTATTGATGGCTGTATCTTCTTCCTGAAGCTTATATTTTAAAATTGTTGACAACTCACGCAGTTGTGCAGTATTCATTTCAGGATTTGCTTCTAGTCTGTAAGCAGAATGAACCCACTCAACATTTTCGACTAAAAGCCTTGGAATTTCTTTTTCAGTGATAATTCCCCACTCAATACCTTTTGCTAAATAATATTGTCTTTCTATCTCTAATTTCTCATTAACCCGCTTTTTCTCCAGTTCTGTTGATGGCTTAACAGTCCGGGCAATCTGCATCTGCTTACCATCGCGGTTGACTGTAAGCATGAAGTCACTTGTTAAAACATAAGGAGTTCCACTTTTTGTGTCTACAGGGTACTTTATATCCATATCTGTAGCGATACTCATTGCCAGATCAAGATCGTCTAGAGGAAATTGCTCTCTTATGTCTGTGACTATATCTGACCACTCAAACAAATAAAATAGCCGTTTTTCATGGTCTGAGAAGAAATGATGTACTCGATTTGTTTTCCAACCAGGAGTTCTAGAGGAACGTCCTTTAGAGGGAACATCTTGGATTGTAAGCCAAGGTTTATACTGCTTACCACTTCCTCGACCACGACCTTCTTTTATATATCGCTCATATTTAGCTTGAGTCCATTCCCTTCTGCCCCTCACCATAAAAATAACCTCTGGAAGCGATCGCACCTTTACTTAGTACAATAGTACTCCATCAGAGGTTATTGTTCAATCGTTTTATTAATTGTTGAATCGAATTATTTATTGTTCAACCGAATTATTCCTCTACACAAGAATTAAAGTATAATTTTATACTATTCCACCGTAACGCTTTTTGCCAGGTTCCTGGGCTGATCGACATCTAAACCGCGACGGGCGGCGATATGATAAGCCAATAGTTGCAGAGGTACTACGGAAACTAGGGGAGACAGCAATTCATCTACAGTTGGTACTGGTAATAAATCGTTGAAGATTTCGCCTGCTTCACCATCTTTGACAGGAGTTACACCAATTAAGCGGGAATCTCTGGCTTTAGCTTCTTGGGCGTTAGAAATTACTTTTTCGTAAACGCTACCAGGAACTGCGATCGCAACTACTGGTACTTTCGCATCCAAAAGGGCGATCGGGCCGTGTTTCATTTCGCCGGCGGGATAACCTTCAGCGTGAATATAGCTAATTTCTTTTAATTTCAAAGCACCTTCTAAAGCAATGGGGAAGTTAATTCCTCTGCCTAAAAAGATGAAATCTTGGGTTTCAGCAAATTGGTGGGCGAGTTGTTCTGTTAAACTTTCTTGAGTTTCTAAAGTTGTTTCAATTTCTTTAGGAACTTGTCGCAATCCCTCAATAATATCGGCAATTTTATCAGCAGAAATTGATTGACGATGAGCCGCTAAATCTAAGGCTAAAGCATAAAATGCCATTAATTGAGCCATAAAGGTTTTTGTGGCTGCAACCCCTATTTCAATCCCTGCCAATGTATTAATAATATGCGGAACTAGATGCCCCAAGCTGCTTTCTGGACGATTAGTAATACCCAATAATCGCGCTTGATATTTAGCTTCTTTACCTTGACGGCGTTCTTTTTCCATCGCTAAAGCGGCTAAAGTATCAGCGGTTTCTCCTGATTGCGTGACACCAATAATTAATGTATTAGCCATCAAAGGTGATGGTGCATAGCGATATTCCGAAGCATAATGTACTTGTGTAGAAATACCAGCTAATTGTTCTAGCAAATATTTTCCTACTAAAGCGGCGTGCCAACTAGTACCACAAGCCACAATTTGAATTTGTTCTATATCTGCATAGAATGATTCAGATAAACCTAAATTAATCGGTGACTGGCTAGCTCCAGCCGCATTAGCATCATTATTAAAATAAGCTTCTAAACTAGCTCGTACTACTCCTGGTTGCTCATAGATTTCTTTGAGCATAAAGTGTTTGAATCCCTGCTTTTCTACCATCGTGGGATTCAAGTTCAGCAGCCGGGGTTGTTTTTTCAGCCTATCGCCAGCAAAATTATAAACTTCCACGCCTAGTGGTGTTAAACGGGCAATTTCGCCATTATCCAATGGTAGTACAGCCCTTGTATAGGCAACGATCGCCGGCGTATCGGAAGCGCAAAAGAACTCGCCTTGCCCAAAGCCAATAACTAAGGGAGCTTGTTGCCGAACTACAATCAATTCATCTGGATAGTCAGCAGAAATTACAGCCAGTGCAAATGCGCCTTCTAAGTGGCTAACTGCTTGACGCACTGCTTCTAATAAGGAAGCGGGAGATTTTTTGATAATTTCTGCAATCAGGTGGGGAATGACTTCGGTATCTGTTTCCGAACGAAACTGATGTCCTTTCGATTTTAATTCTTCCCGCAACTCCCGGTAGTTTTCAATAATGCCATTTTGCACTACCGCCACTCGCATTGCTGTGTCTAAGTGGGGATGAGCATTATACTCTTCTGGTTTACCATGAGTTGCCCAACGAGTATGACCGATACCAATTTGGGCAGGGGTTTCTAATTGTTCTAGTTTAGAACGTAAGTTATGCAGTTTACCCTTAGCCCGCACACATTGAACATCACCTTCCCAGATGGTAGCAATTCCAGCAGAATCATACCCACGATACTCGAGTTTTTCTAGTCCAGCTAGTAGGATTTCTGTTGCTGCTTGGGTGCCGATATAGCCAACAATTCCGCACATTTAGTTCACCATTCCCTGTTGAGGATGACTCCAACCTGTTTAAGTTGGTATCATAGATGTGACATTTTAGCAAAGAAAAAAGGAGCATATTACTCCTTTTGATAGTCACTATTTTTAAAGAACGATACTGTAGGGTGGCAAGTTCCCACCCTACGTTGCTAAAGGTGCTTGCTAATTAAGACAATGGATTGCGAGCAAAATGAGAAATTAAAATGAATTCCTCAAAAACCTAATAAGCTAGACCCATGCTGCGAGTGGTTTCAGCACCAAGGTAAACTCGGATGCTTAAAAAGTCTGTAGGACAAGCGGTTTCGCAACGTTTGCATCCTACGCAGTCTTCTGTACGGGGTGAAGAGGCAATTTGAGCAGCTTTGCAGCCATCCCAAGGTACCATCTCTAATACGTCAGTAGGGCAAGCGCGGACACACTGAGTGCAGCCAATGCAGGTATCGTAGATTTTTACGGTATGAGACATTGAAAAAAGGCTCCTTTCGAGTGTTCTTCTCTGCGAAGGAATTATAATCAAGGCATAGTTTACCGCAGTGGCTGAGGCTCCGTAATCAAAAGGCTACATAACTTTAAACAATGTAATGAGCTTGTGGGAAAATTTGCCTTTTTGATATCGGTCTCTATCGCCTGTTCCCCCTAATAAATCAACCACATCATAGGCAGGAATCGGCTTCACCAACTCCCTAGCAGCGCTTCGCCTTTGTGAAGATTTATGAATCTAAACTCAATCTATATTAAACAGCAAAGAGCAGGCAAGAAAGTCGCATATGGTACTTAGCAGGTTGAGCCTGAATGCAAAACACAACTGCAGCACCGACTAAGCGATCGCCTAGATTGATTTCGATGCCAATCATAGCATTTTGTCAATCATAATTTGAAGCGCGATCGCCATTGAATCAAGAGTGTTTAAAATATGCGATCGCGCAGTTTATTTAGTAGCTTAAATAACCGATCAATTCGCGCAACTATGAGATGCGATCACCAGATAGTAACTATTAGGAAAATCAGCAAACTACTAATTATAATCTAAATCCGATAAGCTAGAAGAGGTTATTACGATACCATTTTTATAATGTAAATCACATCACATCAGCTTATGGAGCCAGACTCTTTACCAACCGAGGTAATATTGACGCATCCGCGTCAATACCTCGGTAGAACGCAGCTTGATTGGACACCGCAACCTGGAAACTATCTCGATTTTGACGGTAAAACCTACGCAGTTTTAGAGCGCCGCCACAAATATCAATTAAAAGCAGGGCGCTACCGCTTGCATAATATAGCCCTTTACGTACAGTCTGCTCAAAGGCCATCTGAGAAAAGTTTGGTAAAGGGGCGATGGGTAATCGGCGATGCTACCTGTAGCTTCAATGCCCATTCAGAAATTGTACGTTGTGCAGTCAATCCCAGTGGCCCTTGTGATTCTTGCCGTTTTTACGAAAAGAGCAAGGATGAAATTCCGACTACATAATTTCTTCCTTAGCCATTTGCAAACATTTCTCCCACAGTTAAGCGGGTACCATTAACAAAATCCCATCCCGATTGAGGACGTTTACCAGCTAACTGAACCTCTCGTAACCACAACATACCTTCGCCAGTTTGGACAATAGCGCCAATTCCCTTGGTAATGCTTACCACTTCTCCCGGGCTACCAGATAAAGTTGACAAATCAGGCAATTTATCAAGTATTTTTGCTAATTCTGGTGGTAGCTGATAGCTATGGGCACAACCAAGGGGAACGGTAGCAGTAATTTTCACAACTTGATTGCGGAAGCTAGCTGTGCAGTTAGGATAAAAGCCTCGAATTTGATTATGTAATTGCATAGCGCTCTTAGACCAATCCAATCCATAATCTTGTTTTTGAATTAACGGTGCATAAGTCGCAGCACTATCATCTTGAGGAATCGGGGTAAGTTCCTGCTGTTGGAGTTTGAATAAGGTTTCCACTAATAAGTCAGCACCAATGGTCGCCAGCCTCTCGGCTAAATTATATGTATTATCCAGTAACTCAATAGGTGTAGTGGCTTTAAGCAGCATGGCTCCTGTATCCATACCCGCATCCATTAGCATGGTGGTGATCCCCGTTTCTAGCTCACCATTATACAAGCACCACTGAATGGGAGCCGCACCCCGATACTGTGGCAAAATTGAGCCATGAACATTAATACAACCCAACTTAGGCATATCTAAGATTGCTTGGGATAATATTTGCCCGTAAGCGACAACCACAAACGCATCTGCACCTGATTCTTTAAGTTTAGTTAAGGTTGCGGTGTGCTTTTTCAGACGTTGTGGTTGCCATACTGGGATATTCAAAGAAGTAGCAAGAGTTTTGACTGGTGAAGGTGTTAGTTTATTCCCTCTTTCTCGGCGTTTATCTGGTTGGGTAACCACTGCCAAAACCTCAATTTCTGGGTGATGCAGCAATTTTTCTAAAGTAGGAACAGCAAATTGGGGAGTACCAAAAAATACGATTTTCATCTGAGTTAATAGTTCAGTGTCAAGGGTGAATAGTCAAGTGTCAAAGGCTGATGGAATTTAGACTGTAGATACTTGATTTTTAATATTTGTTTTTTACACCATAATCTTTTAACAAAATAAGTTTTTTGGTGCTAAAGTGTTTTGGTATTGGTGAAATTCAAGGTTCCTTGATAAACTTATAATTAAGTTTATGTTAGACAGCAAGTAAGCTAGTAGTAACAGCTTTTGCTGTAACGAGCCTAATTATTTGGCGATGTCTGACGACAATGCCTTCGGATGCTCAATCGCGGAGGTTAATTCGCTGCAGGTCTGCCACACCACTGTGCATCTACAAGATCAGTTTCGTTTCTTTGTGTTTCCTTTAAGCTAGCTGTAGGTGTATTTACATCGCTAAAATGTCACTGTCTTCTCACAATTAATGTAGAGCAGATGACAAAACTATGATCTTGAGTAGATACTAGTAGTGGTTTTTGAGTAGTCAATATGTTGCGCGTCAGCTTTGCTAGCTTTTCAACTAACGCCTCAAATTCCCTCAGATTCGGCCTCTGCGCTGTTGTCGCAGTTTATATATAAGGAAGCAGCTTATCGGTTAGCTATCCTCAAAAAAAAGTCCTCACAGCCCGATTATTTAAATCTTGGCTGTGGTTGTTATCTGTCTGAATTTGCGTTTAATACCTATATGCCGATACCCCTAGGTACGGTTATGGTATTAGATGCTGAATACTGAATAGTTTATTTGGTGCTTTATATTGCTTAGTTAATCTGCATTACTACTGTAATAGCAGACAACAGTATACTAGGAAAACAAGGAGTTAAATATGATACTTACACTTTGTTAAGCAGTTATAAATTTGAACAAATTATCTCGTTAAAGTATTTAGTTTCTTGTTATACCTATATTCATAGCCTACTTCATTGCTGCATAGGCTTGCTCCCCACACAGCAACTGCCACCCCCTAGAGAGTCAACACATGCTTAAACCTCTTTTGCTGTCAGGATGGTTCCGCGTGCAACCATTTGTTAAATATGCTGTCGTTGCGATACTGATTGCACCTCTCGTGGCAGCATCAGGTCACTCTACCTCAGCTAAACAATCAGAAGTAGCAAATAGCACTCCTGATATAGAAAAACCGAGTTCAGCACCAGTAGAAATAGCTACGGCTAATGAACCTAATGTAACTGAATTATTAAAAGCAGCTGCAATGGACTCCTCAACAGGAGAATCTGACTCTCAGCCACAAGCAATGGCTACTGTTGGGGAACCACAATTATTACCATCAGAAGCAATTGACCCTTCGGCAGTAGCAGCAAATTCTCACTCTGTACCTAGCAGCAATGTACCTGTGAGCGATCCCTTATCAAAAGTGGAACTCGCGCCATCCACAAAGCTGAATTCTAGTCAATTAAATTTATTGAAAAAATTAAAAGACTCGAAAATCCAATCTTTGACAGCAGGTAATTCTCAGATACAAGAGTTAAAGATTGCTCAAGCTTTGACAGCAACTCAACCGCTTCCTAGAGACGCACAGCCAAACTTTGCAACGGAAGTTCCTGTTTCTGAACAACCAGGGCCAGAGCAAGCAGCACAAGCAGATCCTATAGGTAGTCCCCATCCAATTCCTTGGAAATGGATCACAGCTACTCAAGAAGCTTTTAGTTCTCAAGGTCGTTCCGGAGTCCGTTACTACCGCAGTGTACCTGTAGTTTCTCCGGATGGTAAGTATGTGGTTTATAGTAGAGTGCGCCTAGAAGTACAACCCCAAATGTACAATAGCCGCGTTACTAGCGTTTTGTTTGTTGAAGATGTCCAAACCAAGAAGCTACGGGTGATTGCTTCAACTTCTGTACTTAACGATCCGCTATTAGCAACAAAAGCCCAATCTCCAGAAGCAATACAGCCAAATGGCACAATTGGTGTATTAGTTCCTGTGAGCTGGTCAGAAAAAGGCGATCGCTTCTTAGCTCGTCGTTTTGAAGGTATATTCAATACAGCAGATTCTACAGATCGTGCAGTGATTTGGGATCGACAAAATAATCTTGCTAACACTGTGTCTCCGGCGCAAGCAGAAGATGAACATGAAAAGATTGCAGTGTTATTAGGCTGGAGTAAGAGCCAACCAGATCACGTGCTATTTAGAGCTGGCGAACTAGGCGAAGAAGACTGGCCTTTAGTGAAAGTAGCAAGTGATGGTAAAACTGTAACTACAAATACAGATACAGATCAGCCTATTACTTTCGGTCAAAAGCTAACAGAAGTTTGGGCAGGTCCACAAGTCGCTTATCGATAGTTCAATTTATATAAAATTCTATCGATTCCCGTTGTTGCTGAGTTAACAACGGGAATTTTTTTCATTGCTTATTACAGTCGTCGCAGTTTAAATACCCGCTCTACAAGAATCGATAGATAACCTTGCCCAGCATAGGTTACAACCATAGAGTTTTCTGTGGTGATTAGCTTGAGGTCTGAAATTTGTTGAGCTAATAGGTATTCCTCACAAGTTCCTCAAATTTTGTCTTTATAACAAATCAGTAAGATGATAATCAGAAGTTAAAAAATCTTGTAACTCCTGATATTCATCATTCTAGATCGTGCCAACTTGTCATCAAACCAATGCCCAACTCTGATGCAAGACTTCTTTTTCTCACTCTCTCGAAACTCAGACGATGGTAGTGGTGCTAGACAAGTCTGAAGATAACGCTGATGAAGAGTTGCCTATCCAATTGTTGCGAGTTGAGGTCAATCAATTACTAATTAATAAATCCCTGCCTTACAGGAAAACCTAAAAGCGCACAGTGCTACGTAATTTCTCATAAAGAAACTCAAGCCCCTATTATTGTTATGAACCACTACACATTTCACGATGAAGCTACCTTAGCAGAACAAGCAGAATCATGGGGAAGAAAGGCAGTTAATTTGAAACTGATTCCTTCTTTTGTTGTTCGTCACTATGCTGATAGCCCAGTATTTTATATCCCAGGTGAAGAAGATTCAATCGGTTTGACAGCACCAGAAGCATACCTAAAATTTAAAAAATTAGTTGAGGCTTCTTTATCGAAGCTATAGCTCAAGTTGTCTTGGAAGCAAAATTGCGATCGCAGGCAGGGATTTGTCGAATTCTTAGATTTCAGCTATATTAGTGTTCTCTTAAGTGTAAGTTATGGTTCTCAACCTAGAGCTTGGGAACCATAGTTTTATGAGTGAAGCCAAGAGCGCTCAATAATATCATGTCCGTTTAAATGCCCGTCATTGCGTAGGCGAAGCCTTCCCGTAGGGTACGAAGTGTTCGCGTAGCGTCTCGCAGAGAAGCAATCGCAGAGTCTTTGTGATTGCTTCGCTCCACTTCGTTCTGCTCGCAATGACATATTAAGGGTAATTTGCCGGACATCATATAATTCTTAATACTACGCTGCGTCATATATCTTTATTTCTGCTAATGTACTTCAGGGAATTTCATCTGATTTCGATACATCTATGGCAGGCAAGATGCCTGCACCACAAGAGTTACATTATTATTAATTGTGGTGACTGATGTACTTAAAACATTCTATATTTCTGAATGAACAAGTACTAAGGTTTAAATTTTTATATCTATCTCAATCAATTACTACCAAACGTCCTAGATTTTTCTTTATATTCAGTAGATAGAAATATATCTATTATTGGCGTACTCCTGGATGCAAACGGAAGACAATGTTAAGTAGTGTATAGCCTATCTGTGCTTAACCCTATATATGCACTGATTGAGAGCCGACTGTACATTAATTTTGCGGTGCTAGTTCTGCTGTCAGATAAAATCAATTTCCTGAGTCTTCCTAATTGCTTATTTTTCAACCAACTATTCGTCAAGAAATAGTGGAATCGCTGGGTCATTTATAGGCAAGACAAATTATGAAGATTACCAGACGAGAAGCGATTAAACTCAGTTTAGCGGGCGGTGGTGTGCTACTATCACCTTTGGGATTTCCCAGTATTGCTGCTGCACAATTGAGTCCGCAAATCCCTCGGTTTAAGCAGCCTTTTAGAGTACCGCCTGTACTCAAACCAAAACGTAGTGATGACACCACAGATTATTATGAAATTACTATTCAGAAATCTGCAATTGAGATTTTACCAGGTTTAAAAACAGAGATTTGGGGCTATAACGGCATTAGTCCCGGCCCAACAATTAGACAAATAGGCGGTAAGCGTAGCGAAGGGGGAAGATTCTCGAAAGTTAGGTTTATTAATCAGTTAGATAAAGATGCTCAAGGACGGCCAATCAATCATGTCATCCATTTACATGGCATGGCATCTCTGCCGCAATATGATGGCTATGCTATTGATTATATTCCCCCACAATATTTCAAAGATTATATTTATCCTAACGATCGCGCTGCTAGTCTTTGGTATCACGACCACACTCTTGATTTAACCTCCCGCAATGTGTATATGGGTTTAGCCGGAATGTACATTGTGGAAGATGACTATGAATTGAATTTGCCTTTACCTAAAGGTGAGTATGATGTGCCGCTAATTATTCAAGATAAACGATTAGCTAGCGATGGCAGTTTAATCTTTAATGACAACAATCAAAGAAGCCTATATGGAGATGTGATTCTGGTTAACGGAGTACCTTGGCCGCAAATGCAAGTGGCTAATCGTAAGTACCGCTTCCGAATTTTAAACGCTTCAGCCTCTCGAAATTACCGATTGGTATTGAGCCAAAAACCAGAAGCCCAAACCAGTGGTGAAAGATTAATTGTGATTGGTAGTGATGGCGGTTTACTAGCATCACCTGTAGAGTTGGTTGCGCCATTGCAAGGTCTACAAATTGGCATGGCAGAACGCTATGATGTCGTCATTGATTTTTCCAAATATCCCATCGGTTCCCAAGTTTACTTACGGAATGTTGCCTCTGGTACAGTCGATAATGATGTCCGCACACATACAATTATGCGTTTTGATGTTGTGCGCCAAGAACCGGATGATAGTATCATTCCCAATCAATTACGCCCTGTAGATTCACTCACAGATAAGCCAATTGCCAGAACTCGCAACTTCCGCTTTGAACGCAACAATGGACAGTGGAAGATAAATAACCTGACTTGGGACTCTAAGCGAGTAGATGCTAATCCACAACCAGGGGATGTAGAGATTTGGGAATTGGTCAACCCTGGAAGTGGCTGGATACATCCTGTGCATATACATCTGGTGGACTTGCAGCTACTCGACCGCAACGGCTTACCACCTCGTCCTTACGAGAGAGGCTGGAAAGATGTTTTCTTAGTGGGTGAATTCGAGACTGTAAGAGTAATTGCTCAATTTCGCAGTCGGGATAACAGAGACATCAAAGGTAAATTTATGATGCATTGTCATAATCTTGTTCACGAAGACCATGCCATGATGACTCAGTTTGAAATTGGTCAAGGTGGCCCCGACCCAGTGAAAACAGCACCTGCACTACCAATTTCACAAATTACGACGCTTTAGTCTGATTAATTCGCTAAATAAGCTGGGGTAAAGGGAAAAGATTTTTAACTGCTTCACCTTTTCCCCACCCAAATCCAGAAATTTTGGCTTGATAAACTGCTAGTACAGCACGGCGTAAATAGCGCAAAGTTGGCGGTGTCGGTTTCCGTCCCGCCAAACTTTGTAAGAGAAATAGACCATACCCTACGGGAAGCCGCTTTGCGTCTACAAAATCGACAAAACGCTTACTCTGTCTTAATTTTGAATTTTGAATTTTGAATTTTGAATTCCGCCTTGCGGTACTAGTTACCAGCGCCGTAATTTTCCTCATTATATTTTTCGATAGCATCTATATCGTAAGGATTAGCAGCTTGGGGACGAACGGTCTTGATAGCTGATTGTGTTTCTAAGGCTGTATTCTGATTTTCTGTTTCGCTTTCTTGGGGTTGTTGATTTTTTGCCACTTCTTCATTAGCCTTTGGTAATTCTGGTGATGGTGTTACCTCAGGTTTAGAAGCGTTTAAAGCCGTTTCAGCAAGCCATGTGTTTCCTTCAATCCAAGGATTTGCAAAGGTTGTTTCAGCAATTAGTAACACTGAAGCAATCAATAGTATCAGTGTGAAGAACAGAGTTTTCCACATAAAACTTTTCCATGTTGATGAGCGAGGTTTTAATTTCACTCTAAACTAACTGCCAATTAAATCACTCAGTAGAAATAAATCAACATAAGTTTGCTATATTTCTGTTAACTAAACGTAAAGTAAGGGGCAGTGGCTTGAAAGTAGGCAGTGATAATTTAAGATTGCGATCGCGCTTAACATAAGCAGCCAATATCCAAGGAAACCTTAATAATTCACCTTGGGATAATTTGTGTTCTAGATTACAAATATATCGTTCACCTAATAAGCTTATTTTATATAAGGCTTTTAGTTAATTTTTCAGAAAATTTTTCCCTATTCTCTAGCCATGCAAGTAATTTCAGCAATTATACGAGACTCCTATATCTTAAGTTATATGCCAATTGGTAATTAAATTAGTTGATACTTCTGATTTTTTCACCTATTAAGCATGAAGCTTTTTCTAGAATTCAGTCGCCAGCAGGAGGAAAAATTATTCCATAATTTTTAGGCTAATGCATATATATTTTCAGCCACATTGGAATAACCTATGCCTCTCTACAGACTTGAAGATTTTGAACCCGACTACAAAGAAATATTTGGTGGTGAAGACGTTAAAGTTTTGGATCTCTACACTGAAAGTGGAGTTAGAATTGGTTCGGTTGATGATGCTTTAGTTGACCAAGATGGACGTTTTCGCTATTTAGTTATTAATACAAGTTTAGATGCGGTTGATAAAAAAATATTACTACCAATAGGGTTGTCTCGGATTAATTACGATCAAAAACGTGTTTATGTTGATGGATTAAGTAAAGAACAGGTAGCAAGATTACCTGAATATAGAGATAACTTAGTCGTCGATCCCGACTATGAAGAGAATGTCCGCAGTACTTATCGTTCGCCAAATAGCCAATTCACTTACGACCGGGATAGCTATAATTACCAAGAACCTGATTTATACGATTTAAATGAGCGAGATCATCAAACTTTCAAACTTTATGAAGAAAGATTGATTGCTAACAAAAATCGGGTTAAGGCTGGAGAAGTTACAGTTGGTAAGCGCATTGAAACTGAAACTGCACAAGTTTCCGTACCTATTCAAAAAGAGCGCGTTGTAATTGAAAGAGTTACTCCTACAGTGGAAGATGCTGTGGTAGATGCTAGAGAATCCCACTTCCAAGAAGGAGAAGTAGCACGCATAGAAGTTTACGAAGAAACCCCTGAGATTCGGAAAGAAACCTTTGTGCGTGAAGAAGTTCGAGTGAGAAAAGTGGTTGATAGCGACACCGTTGAAGCAGAAGAAACAATTCGCCGTGAAGAGTTAGATATTGATACTTCTGGTAATTTGAATGTGAATGAAACTGCTCCTGGTAGAGATAACTTAATTTAGTCACATTCAAGATTTAAAGATATCAAATCCAGTTTTATTTTTAGAAGAGAACGGCATACTATCCAGTATATGAAGTTCTCTAATTAGAACAAACTGACGTAAAATTCACTATTCCACTAGAAAATATGGATGGGTGTTATTAACCCATCTATTTTTTTATGAAAGGATGAGATACATCAATATATTCTAGAGGGCAAGGCATTGCCTTACCCCTACAATTTGTCACATTTTACCAAATTGGTATAACTCTTATAGTACAGGCATTTTGAATGCTACTGGGCTACCTAGATGAGATGAAATAATATGTATTAACTAATTTTTTAAGAATAAACATTGTAATTAAAATTAATAAATTTGAAATACTGATTGAGCAATTTTAAATATTTAATTTATATGAGCTAATTTAGGATTAAGCATTATATAAATTACCAAAAAATATACTACTTGAGATAAAAAAATATCGCATTACTTCAGTCGTTGGTCAGATGGCAAAAAATATATAAATTTATACTTTAGTTATTAACGGATGAAAGAGAATAATTTGAGGTAAACATAAAATGGCTCTTTACAAACTAGAAGATTTTGATCCCAACTACCGCGATACTTTTCAAGGTGATGATATTAAGGGACTTGGTGTCTATGCAGAAGGCACTGATGACAAGATTGGTAGTGTTAGCGATGTTTTAGTAGACGATGAAGGACATTTCCGTTATTTAGTCGTGGATTTGGGTTTCTGGATTTTTGGTAAAAAAGTATTGTTACCCATTGGACGTGCGCGCATCGACTATAACGTTGATCGAGTTTATGCTATTGGCATGACCAGACAGCAAGCAGATGATTTACCTGAGTTTAATGAACGCTCAGGAGTTGATTACGACTATGAAGAGCGTGTACGTGGTGTTTATCGTCGTCCTGGTGACTTAGCATCAAACCGAGCTGTAGAAAGCACATCGACTCTAGAATCAGCAACACCTGTAGATGCTGCTGCACCTCTAGATAGAAATTATCAACCAGCGGTTACACCAACCCCAACTTACAACCGCGATACTTACCGTTACGAACATGAGCCTTCTTTGTTTGGAATTAACGAGGCGGATAATCAAACTCTGAGATTATATGAAGAACGGCTAATTGCTAATAAGAAACGCCAAAAAGCTGGAGAAGTAGCAATTGGTAAGCGCGTCGAAACTGACACTGCAAGAGTAGCTGTTCCTCTAGAAAGAGAACGTGTAGTAATTGAGCGTGTTACACCAACCGATGCGGGTACTGCTGTGACTCCAGGCGAAGCTAACTTCCGTGAGGGTGAAGTTGCTCGTGTAGAACTTTATGAAGAAACTCCTGACATTCGCAAAGAAACAGTAGTACGTGAAGAAGTCAGAGTTAAAAAAGTTGTTGAGCAAGAAACATCGGAGGCTCAAGCAACTGTACGTCGTGAAGAATTAGATGTAGATACCACTGGTGGTCTACCAATTGAAGAACGCTAATTAACTTAGTTATTAGTTAATAGCTAATAACTAATTAAATAAAGTGCAGGTAAAGTTAGCAGATAGCTTTGCCTGTACTTCTACTCAATTATTTAGCTCAAAATAGCAGTTCGCTGGTCACATAGCAGTTAAATAAATTTTGCCTTATGAATAGCCAAACTTTGTCACGAAATAATGGGCAAGTAAGTCCAGCCATTAATCAACGTATTAGCAACTTGCTGGATAATTTGGGAAGCAAAGTTAGGAATTTTGCTGTCATAGATAGGCAAGGGCAACTGCTTGGTGTCGTCAAAGATTTAGTTCTAGATGCTCAAAATCGGCTAAATTTAGTTATATCTAAACAGATAAATCAAAATAATATAGAATCTGGTTCTCAACGAGTCGCTGAGAAGCATAAGTCATTTCTACTCAGGAGCCAGAGAATTAAAAAAATTGATAATCCTACTAAATCAATCCTCATAGATTTAGAAAAATCAGAGATAGAAAATATGTCAGATAATTTAGGAACAAATAAACCCAGCGAGCAAATTGTATCTAATGGCTCAACTGGGGAAATGGCTCATAGCCCAACTATAAATGGCAGCTTAGATACTGCTAAATCTTCAGAAATTAGCGACGAGAGGACTATTAAATTACTAGAAGAACGCTTGATAATTAATAGTGAAAAGCGGAAAGTTGGAGATATAATTGTCCGTAAGGAAATTGAAACCCGGATGGTACAAGTTCCTGTACGGCGTGAAAAGCTAATTGTGGAACAAGTTAGTCCAGAGCATAAACAATTAGCTGAAATTGATTTAGGACAAGAAGAAATTTCTGGGATTGAATTGAATACAGGAAAGATACCACAAGTTGCAAGTTTGGCAGATGGTTTAACTGTAAGCGGCTTGTTTACCTCTCCAAAAATTGCTAGCCTACTGTTAAATGCGATCGCACTTGAAAAGCAGCAAGGTTGTAAGCAGGTACAAGTGTCAATTGTCGTGGAAGATGAAGAACACCGTCAAAAATATCAAGAGTGGTTTGACCGTTGTTCTTTAGGTCAAGCACCAAAGCCAGAATTATAAACTTTGCGCCAGACAAGTAACTTTAAACCCCAAAGTCTAGACCTCAAAACCTCAAAGTTTTGAGGTTTCAAATTGTTCTTAGCACGAAAAGCATTGGCACTGATGCGTTACGCTATCGCTAACGCATCCTACCTGAACTGCAAAAATCAAATATGAGTCCTATAGTAAGATATTGTATGTAACAGAAGATTGCAGATGTTCTCTACAACAGCTATGGTGCAAAGCTATAAACACCGCTGTAATCCTGTACTGCACGAAATTGTCATCCGTAGTATGAGATGTGTTCCACTTAAATTGGGTGTTGATGAAAACATCAAAAAGCATTCACAGTTTAATGTATGTGTATTTACTTAAATGAAGAGTCTGAGATATTACACATAAATCATAGATTTATCCTGTTGAGCCAGCCAAGATTTGCGTAAAACACTTAAATCTCGGTGATGCCAGTCTCAGGGATAGTAAAATCAGTGTGGTATTTAAAGTCTTGCTATAGGGCAAAGTTGTCTAATTTGAGCAAAAACCTGCTTTAAAGAGATTGTAAATTGTCCAATTGGAGTCCGTGAACCTGCTTTACAGACCTAGACGAAGTCAATCACAATAAGACTTAACCGAAGTAAAATTTGCCTGAGTGTATTCAGGTAATACTGTCATCAAATCATGAGTATAGGAGAGATAAAGCGATGAGGGATTCTTATCTGTTGGCAGCAAGCTTGTTAACAGGATTGGCAATACCAGCATCGGCTCTTCCCCAGATGTCGATTATCCTGCCAGAAAATTCTCAATTAAAGTGGGAATTAAATCAAAATTCGCAGCTAACAGTAGGCGAAAAAGCCATCCCTAGTTTTGACATCTCCCTATCGGACTTTACTAGTCAGGCTTTGCAATTTTTAAATACGCAGCCAGCATTAGCAAAAAAAACCATCCCCAATGGTAATTTCTCTTTACCAGATTTGACTAACCAGGAGTTAGCAACGCCATTACAATCATCACTTAATCCTATTTCTGTTGGTACAAACCGCACTCTGGCATCAGGTAGTCAACTTTATTATCAAAGACTGGCAGCTCTAAAATCAGGTCAAGTTTCTAAAGCTGTAGATGATGATACCTTGCGATCGCTCTCAGAGTCAGCTAAGAAACCGCAGTTAACCTACGAAGACTGGAAACGTTTATTAGCTTTGGAAGCCAAAGCCGTTGCTCAAAGTCAAGGTGGAAATCATCTAGGAATTATGGTAGGCGATTCTTTGAGTATGTGGTTTCCTGAGGAAAAACTACCAACTACTAAATTGTGGCTTAATCAAGGTATATCTGGAGATACTTCTGGTGGTGTGTTAAAAAGATTAGGAGCATTTTCCCAAACGCGACCAGATGTGATATATGTCATGGCTGGGATTAATGATTTACGCAAAGGTCTAAGTGATGATGTAATTTTGCGTAATCATCGCCAAATTATGCGCCGCTTAAAGCAGAATCATCCAAAAGCGCAAATTATTGTGCAATCGATTTTACCTACTCGCCTGTCAACAATTTCTAACCAACGGATTCGTAATCTCAATAATCAACTGGCATTAATGGCCAAACAAGAAAAAGTTAGTTATGCAAATATGTATAGATGGTTTACAGACTTTGAAGGTAATTTGCGCCTAGAGTTAACTACTGATGGTTTACATCTATCCCCTGATGGCTATGAAGTGTGGCAGGCAGCCCTAGAGCAGATAGAATTAAGGCTAAGTCAGCGCGATAATTAAGCTATCGCAATTTAGATTATGAATATCACTAATAGCGATGCGATCGCCATACGTTATGTTATTGAACGTCAATTAGAAGCTTTTCAAAGAGATGATACTTTAGGCGCTTTTGCCTTTGCTAGTCCGGGAATTCAAACCCAATTCCGCACCGCAGACAACTTTATGCAAATGGTGCGGGTGAGTTATCCGGCGGTTTATCGTCCTCGTTCTGTATTATTTCAAAATATAATAAATATTCACGGAAAAATAACTCAACCAGTACTGCTACTTGGCCCGGATGGAGTACCTGTTAAGGCATTATATGTAATGGAAAAGCAGCCTGATATTACATGGAAAATTAACGGATGTGTTTTATTACCTGTGGAGGCTGAATTTAATTAGTATGGAGTCAAAAGTCAAGAGTCAAGAGTCAAGTAAATTTTAAGTAGGGTGTGTTACGGCTAGGAAAGGATTTGGGTCTTAGAGACAATTAAATTTAGCCGTAACGCACCATCCACGCTTTATAAATAACCTCGCAAAAGTTAAACTTATCAGCTTAATAATAGCTGAGGAATAATATCATCTTGCTTGCTGCTGGCAAAGTTAGCAAAGTGTTGTGCCAAAGGTGGTACTAAAACTAAGGGATTGCTAAAGCCAGAAAAAATATGGATACTTTCA
Source organism: Nostoc carneum NIES-2107 (assembly GCA_002368155.1). Classification (GTDB taxonomy): domain Bacteria; phylum Cyanobacteriota; class Cyanobacteriia; order Cyanobacteriales; family Nostocaceae; genus Aulosira; species Aulosira carnea. The sequence goes on along the minus strand of AP018180.1, from coordinate 5,811,454 downwards.
TATTCTGGAACAGCACCGATTAAAGGTAAGCTATTGCTACTAAAAGCAACTAAACATTTGTGCCAAGTCCCCGGTAAATTTGCTAATGCTGGTAAAACTTTGCCAATACTGTTTCGCAGCCAATTTTCACTTTCCTGGGGATTTATCTCAGCATTGGGGTTTGTGAGAACGCGGCTAATTTGTCCTAAGCGCAAACTACCATCTTGAAACTGAATCGCACCAGCGTCTAGGATTGGTGGTAGTGGCTCATTCCCTGGTTGATTCCATAATTCATCAACTTGAGTAGATTTCGCTTCTAGTTGAAATCTTTGCATATTTGCTGGCATCACTAAGGTATTTAACCGCAATTCAACAGGTGGAGTTTTGATCACTTCTGCGTGAGTAAAATACACTTTGATGGGAATTCCAGCAGATTTAAGTAACTGGCGACTGAGTCCACCAGCGCAAATCGCTACATTAGCACTATTGAAAGTCGCAGTATTTGTTTTAACGCCGTTAGGTAATATCTGTAATACTTGTTCTATCTTGATTTCACCGCCAATCCCGAGAAAAGCTTGGATGTAAGCTTGTGTAGTTTTTTCTGCGTTAATATGACCGTGTTTTACTGTTAAAGCACCTGAGATTGCATCTTGATTTAGCAGTGGTTCTAGTTCACAAGCTTCGGTAACAGTGAGTAGCTGAGGCGGAATGCGACAATTAGCGTAGGCTGCGGCTGTGATTTCTGGATTAATATCGCCTGGAATAGTTAGTAATAAATCTAATTCGCGAAATTCAATATCAGCGTCTAATTCTTGCGATAGGATTTGATAACGTGCGATCGCTTCTTCGCAGAGTAGGCGAGTTAACGGTGTAGTTCCTGACCAATAAGCTAACCCACCATAACTATAGCGGGTGGCGTTGTCTGGTGTTGGCGATTGTTCTAACAAGAGAACCGAAAAACCAACTTTTGCTAGTTCGTAGGAAAGTGTCGCACCTGTAATTCCAGCGCCAACAACAATCCAGTCGTAAGTCTTCATTATGCTCACCAGCACGTACCTGTCCAAGTTTAGGCTTTTTTGGTAACGGTGGATAGTAGAGCGATCGTCTACTCAATGGATTATATAACCGACATTCGGCTGGTTCAATCGACTTCAGCGTTTGAGTCAGAATAAAATATTTTAAGCTTTTATTTACGGATAACCTCTTAGACTATAATTAACTGGCTCAACAATAAAGCCTGTATTACATACCAATATAAATATAAATTTCAAGGAAAAATGTCTGAATATTTAGCTAGGAATAAGCCAACTACAGAGCAATTAAATGAATGGATTGAGTATTTTCATACTAATGGCTTTTTGGTAATTGACAATGTTTTAACACCTGACCAATGTGAGCTTTTAAGAAATGATTTAGATGCCGCTCTCCAGCAGACTGAAGGTAAAAATTATCATAAATCAAAAAAGATTATGAAGCGAATGTTTGAGCATTCTCAGAATAATCTGAATCTTTTCGCTTTGGAACCAGTTGTGACATTTGCAGAACATTTAATTGGTGAAGCAAATGGCATAGGCTACTCAATACATGATGGTATTCCCAATGCTAATGTCATTCATGTGATTCACAATAACTCATTTAAGATTCCTTCAGAAACTGACGGTTTGGCTAAAAATGCTTGGCATCAAGACGATACACCGCACATAATTTCCCTTGATGGTAAACCTTTAACTAATATTCGTTTAAATGTTCTGGCATTTACTGTGAATTATTACCTCACAGATGTACTGTCTGAAGAAAATGGGCCTACTCAGGTGATTCCCGGCTCTCATTTATTTGGGAAGTTCTGCAATGGTGATATTTCTGGATATGAAGACCACATTTATAGCTGTTTGGGTGCTATGGGTTCTGCCGTTTGCTTTAACAATCAGGTATGGCATAGAGGCTCGAGAAACTCTTCTGCTATCACTCGCTATATTACGCAGATTACCTACGCCAAGAGACTAGTTGGTCATAAGTATGCACCATTTATGAATTATCAAATGCCGAGTCACTGTTATGAAGGAGCAGACGAAAGATTAAAACAACTTTTAGGGTTTCTTCCTAATGGGGCTTATGGTTAATTTGATAAATGCAACGATATTTTTAGGATAAAAATTATCTACAACTAGTCTAAATATATTAGGACTTACGCATCAAAAATATTTGAGGAATTAGGGGGTTAAACTTGATAATTAACGCCGCCAATCATACATTAGTCTACCATGACGATCGCGCACAAGTTCCCATTGTCCATAACGATATGCTTGTCCGCGATAACGTATAGAACGATAACGCCGTCTATGATAATTTTTGCGATTCCGGTGGCGCTGATAATATTTTCCACTCTGTCGCTGTCTATGGTAACGTCTTTGAGTGCGTCGGTGAGCTAATAAAAGCTCTTCACTTTGCTCTCCTAATAATGTTGTTTGTGTGTCAATACTCTGTTCATTGAACACATGATTGAGGGTAGTATCCTTAGCTTCAGCCAGAGTAGGCGGATAGATGAAGGCTAATAGCAGGACAACCATTGAGGATAGCTTTTGGAAACGGTTCACGTTTTTGCTTTTCCTAGTTTATTGGTAGTCATTTTATTTAATACTTAAGTTGAGTAAGTATATAGTTCAGAATTTACCAATTTGATTAATGCAAACGTGATTAAAGTAACTAAATGACGGTGTGTGTGTTACGGCTAAAGCTTAACGCACAATCCATTGTGAAGGCTGTTGATAGTTGACAGTTAACAGTTAACAGTCCTTATTAGTATTTATGCAATTTAGACGCGCATTAGATTAAGCAATAAAATCATCTGCAAAAATAAAAAGCCTCAGCTTGATAGCTGAGGTAATTAAAAGTATTCCCTTCCTGGATGAGAAATAGCTATACCGAAGTAAAAAATCTTAGCTAACGCCTAAAGCAACTAAAAATAGGGTTGTGACTAATAAAGTGGCGATTGCAGCTTGAAACTTGTAACGATTTTGCAACTCTTGGTTGGGATACTCGGCGTAGTAAAGTTCGGGTTCGGTTGCGTAATTGTTAAGAATGCCGCTTTCGTTAATGGTGGTATACATAGTTTTTTCTCTGGTTCATTACTTTATGTAAAGTAATTTAACTAATATTGTTACGATTGGTCAATAGGAATTGACAAAAAATAATCAATACTATCCATAACTTGAGCTTATTACCTGTGCAATACATTTGAACTGCTATACAAGTGCGATCGCATTCCTTAATGTAGGATTCTACTGATAATTAAAAATTAATTGCGAACAATTATCACAATACAAACTTATTACCGCACCAAGATAAAAGAGAAAATCGTCCACTTTATCTTTTACCGATGTATCTCCCGCCACTGAGTAAAAAAAATATCATTAAACCCTCATGAAAACCATGATAAAAAATCGGCAGATGCATGATAAGTTTTAAATCCAACGTCCTCGCTTAGAGCCTCGCACTATGCATCTGCACTATTTACACCCCCAACACCTTGAGGAATTAGTCAAGAGCAGTGGCATAAATTTACACATTGCGAAGCTGAATTTTTTGTCTCTTCAAGGGATCAACGCCTATGAGTATCTGTTGATTTCTGAGTTACTTCCCCGCACCAACACCGGGATGGTAAAAAACGCCTGGTTGCAGCGTTACGCCCATATCACCGAAGGCGGCTGGTGGTGTTCGGGACTCGATCCGGTAAATCATTGGCAAATGATGGAATGGGGATGCTTTAAGCCAAATCAGCCCCGAATCAATCAAAATGGTAAGGCTATCAAGTACGAACATCCTCCCAGTACGCCAACGCGGGTGTTTTGTCTGCGGGTGACACTAGATGTTTGGCAGCAAGTTGCCCAGCGTTATAATTTTTCACTGCCCAATAATATAAGTATTGCTGCCAATGGTGAAGCTGTGGGCTTTTGGCAGTGGGTGATGGAACAGAACATTCCCCTGATTATTTGCGAAGGCGCGAAGAAAGCAGCCACTCTCTTAAGTCAAGGATATGCTGCGATCGCAATTCCGGGAATCACTAGCGGCTATCGCGTTGTTAAAGATGATTTCGGTAAAGTCACTCGTCGTCAGCTAATTCCTGACTTAGGAATTTTTGCTCTCAAAAAACGTACCTTTTATATTTGCTTTGATTTTGAAACTAAACCCAAAACTATCGCCGCAGTTAATAACGCTATTTCTCAACTAGGCTTTTTATTTCAAGAAAAAAACTGCCCTGTAAAAGTTATTGAATTACCGGGAGTAGAAAAAGGCGTTGATGAGTTTATTGTTGCTAAAGGTGCGGGTAGTTTTGAAAAGGTTTATCGCCAAAGCGTTGATTTAGAAGTTTATCTAGCTTTAACTAAACCACATACCGAGCTAACTATTCCGGCTGCAATTACAGTTAATTCTCCTTATTTAGGTGAAATTCCTTTTCCTACCTCTGGATTAGTAGGGGTGAAATCAGCTAAAGGAACGGGTAAAACTACAGGCTTAAAAGCTGTTGTTCATCAAGCAAAAAATAGAAATCAACCTATTTTATTGATTACTCATAGAATCCAACTGGGAAAGTTTTTATGTGAAAAAATCGGCATTAACTGGGGCATTAATTACGGAGAATATAAAGAACATCTTCCCCAATACCCAATGCCTCATGCCCAATGCTCCATGCCCAATTCCTTTGGTTTGTGTGTCGATTCTATTTGGAAGCTGAACCCAGAAGATTGGCAGGGAGCAATAGTAATTTTAGATGAAGTAGAGCAGTCTTTATGGCATTTACTCAATAGTAATACTTGTAAACAAAAGCGCGTCAGAATATTAAAAATATTCCAACAATTAATTGCTACAGTTTTAAGCACTGGCGGATTAATCATTGCTCAAGATGCAGATTTATCTGATGTTTCGTTAGAATATTTACAAGGTTTAGCTGGTAATAAATTAACGCCTTGGATAGTTTTAAATCAATGGCAACCCGAACGCGGTTGGGATGTGACTTTTTATGATTCTCCTAACCCAACGCCGTTAATTCATCAATTGGAATTAGATTTAATTGCTGGGCGGAAATGTTACGTCACTACTGATAGTCGTACTGGACGTTACAGTTGCGAAACTATTGAACGTTATTTAAAAGAACGCTTGGAGAAATTACGCCGCCAATTTCCTAAAACTTTAGTAGTTAGTAGCCAAACTACAAATACACCAGGACATCCAGCAGTTGATTTTGTAGCAGCAATTAATGACAAGATTTCTGAATATGAGACGGTATTTGTTACACCTAGCATTGGCACAGGAATTAGTATTGATGTGCAACATTTTGATAGAGTATATGGCATATTTCAAGGCGTAATTCCAGATTCGGAAGTGCGTCAAGCATTAGCGAGAGTTAGAGATAATGTGCCGCGTGTGGTTTGGTGTGCCAAGCGGGGTATCGGCTTAATTGGTAGTGGTAGTACAAATTATCGTTTGCTTTCCTATTGGTATCAGGAAAATCAAAAAGATAATTTAGCTTTGCTTAGTCCTCTACATAAAATTGATGTTGATTTACCATTAATGTATGACCCGATTCATTTACGAACCTGGGCGAAGTTGTCTGCTAGGGTAAATGCTTCCATTCGTCTTTATCGCCAATCTTTACAAGAAGGTTTAATGGCGGATGGGCATCAAATTTGGACAAGAAGCAACGCTGTACACAATAATATTATTCGCGATTTACGCCTGGCATTCTTGGCAACAGATCCGCAAGACTTTACCAATCGCAAGCGGTTGATTCTAGAAATAGTCAAAGTCCAAAAGGAATGGACAGAAAAACGGCAAAAGTCTAAAGAAATTAAACGCAAAATTCGCGATATTAAACAGCAAAATCAATTGTTAGCAGCAACATCTGTAGCTAATGCTAGGGATATTGATTATGTTGAGCATGAGAATTTGCTGGCTAAACATTCTCTCACTCAAGATGAACGAAACGCCGTTGAGAAATATATTCTCAGGCAAAGATACGGTATAGATGTTACGCCGAATCTGAAGTTGCAAGATGATAGAGGCTATTACGGACAACTGTTAACTCACTATTATCTAACCCACGAAAGCGAGTATTTTCATATTCGCGATCGCCAGGAATGGCACCAACAATTATCATGGGGTGATGGGCAGGTTTTTCTACCAGATTTAAAGACTTATACGCTGAAGGTTGAGGCGATGAGAGCCTTAGGAATGGTAGATTTTCTAGAAGTGGGGAGAGAATTTACAGAAGATGAGCCAGATTTAATTTTGTTGAAGAATTTGGCTGTGCAAAATAGTAAGCATATTAAAAGAGTGCTGGGTGTTAATTTGGGAAGTACGCCGGAAAATGTTTCGGGAATTAAAATTCTTAGTCGCTTGTTAAGTTTGTTGGGGTTAAGGTTGAGGCGAGGAGATAAAGGTTATCAAGTTGACTCAGAAACCCTTGTAGATGGTAGGCAGAAAGTATTTGCAATTTGGCAACAACGCGATGAGTTAATGTTGACTCATTTGCGGAATATGAGGGATGAGGCGGTTAATTCGATATCGGAGTGGCAGAAGGTAGGGGTAATGGGTAATTAATATTGATTTGTTCAGTTGTGGAAAAAGCTAGCTCAATTGGGGGATTCTCCCCCAAACCCCCGATTGGGGGACGGTTGCGTCCCCCAAACCCCCTCCAAAATGATTGTTCGGTTTTTTGTTGAGTAATACCAATTTGAAAAAAGAATGTGACAGATTGTAGGGGCAAGGCAATGCCTTGACCTCTAAAATATATTGATGTGTCGCAAACATTATTTGAATTGGTATAACTAGTTTTTTGGTTTTGTTGTCAATTAATTTTCTTAACTGAACTGTATTTAGCCAACACTTACACCAGCAAAATTTGTCATTGCGACCGGAACGTAGTGTAGGGAAGCAATCCCAGAATATCAGGGGATTACGTCGCTACGCTCGTAATGACGTAATTTCGTGACTTTTGCGTAAGTCCTATTAGCTATGGGCGTAATTTCAAGACTTGTGTGTACACAGTAGGGGGGATCAATTTCTATCCAGGCTCATAAAAAATTGGTATCAAACCTAAATGATGTTGAGTTTTGGTAATTACCCATTCCCCATTACCAATTACCAATTACCAATTACCACTTGTGCAACTGCTTGTACTAGTAAATCGGGATCGATGGGTTTGGATAAATGCTTTTGGAATCCGGCGGCTAGGGCTTGTTGTTGATTGATTTCACCAGCATAAGCTGTAAGAGCGATCGCAGGAGTTTTTCCGCCGCGTTCGCTTGGGAGGGAACGGACTTGTTTGATGAGGGTGTAGCCATCGACTTCGGGCATACCGATGTCGCTGACTATGACATCTGGCTGGAATGATTCTAGGGCGGCTAAAAATTCGTAGCTGGTGGCAACTGTTATGACTTCTGCGCCGTAATAATCTAGCAAGACGTTGAGAAAATCACGGCTGTCTGGTTCGTCATCGATGGTTAAAATTTTGATCCCTGCAAGATTGAGTTCATCTGCTGCTAAATCTGCGGTGCGATCGCTCTCTGGTTCAATGTTCTGTAATGGTAAACTGACGGTGAAAGTAGCCCCTTGTCCTTCGCCTGGGCTGTCAACGGCTACTGTACCCCCGTGGGCTTCGATGATGTGGCGCACAATTGCTAGCCCTAAGCCTAATCCGCCGTATTTGCGGGTAATGGAGACATCTTCTTGGCGGAAAGATTCAAATATGTAGGGGAGAAAATCGGGGTTGATGCCTTTACCTGTGTCGGTAACGGTAATTAGGGCTTGGTTCTCTACCCTTTCTAGGTGAATGTCTACCCTGCCGCCGTTGGGGGTAAATTTGATGGCGTTAGTAAGTAAATTCCACAAGACTTGCTGCAGCCTGACAGCATCACCGGATACCTGCCCGACGTTGCGTAATTCTGGATGAATCAGAATTGATTTGGCAACGGCGGCGGTTCTGACGGTATCAATGGCGGCTTCAATCACAAAGATTAAATTAACGGCATCATCGTTTAAGGTGAGTTTACCCCGCAGAATCCTGGCAATATCTAATAAGTCGTCAATTAGTTGAGTTTGCAGCTTGGCGTTACGTTCGATTGTGGCTAAGGCTTCCGCTGTTTTGTTGTCATCTAGTCTGCGACTTTGCAGTAGTTTTGTCCAGCCGAGAATGGGGTTGAGAGGGGAACGCAACTCATGGGAGAGAATTGCTAAGAATTCATCTTTGACGCGGTTGGCTTTTTCGGCTTCATTGCGGGCGACTTGTTCTAATTCTAAAATGCGATCGCGTTCGATTTCTAATTCTTTTTGATCGTGAATGTCTGTACAGGTACCAAACCATTTCACCACCCGTCCTTGTTTATCAGTGAGGGGTAAGCCCAAAATTAAATGCCAACGATAACTACCATCTGAGTTACGACGGAAGCGATATTCATGTTTATAGAAAGTGCTATTTGCAACAGCATTGTGCCACAAGCCTTGAGATTCTGGCATATCTTCTGGATGCACGGCTGCTAGCCAACCAAAACCCAAGGCTTGCTCAAATGTTAATCCAGTATATTCACATAATCGTTGGTTAACATAGTCACAATAGCCATGAGCATCACAAGTCCAGACAAGGTGGGGAATAGCTTCTGCCAAGTAGCGGTAACGGGCTTCACTTTGGCGAATAGTTTCTTCAGCTTGTTTGTAATCGGTAATATCGCGAGAGATGCATAATATTTGTATGACTTGCCCGGAGGGATTGCGGATGGGTGTGAGTACGACATCCCACCATTTCGGCGTACCTTTGGCGGTGGGGCAATAACCCTGAAATCTCGCCAATTCGCCAGCTTTAGCTATGGCGATCGCATTCTCTGCTTCTTGCCTCATTGCTCCTTCCCAGAAACAGCGCCATTCTGTGTGGAGCAGAGGTGTGAGGTCATCGATTTCTAACAGACAGAGACCACCGGGATTCATGTATAAAAGTCTGCCATCTAAGTCTAAGACTTTTATACAGTCTTTACTGCTAGCTAGCATCCGTTGGTTAAACTCTTCAGTTTGCCGCAGTTCTTCCTCAGCTTGTTTGCGCTCAGTAATATCCGTGAGGGTGCCGATGTTGCCAATCACATTACCATTAGAGTCAGTTTCCGGTAATATCTGGGCGTATACCCAGACAACGCTACCATCTGGGCGTACGCACCTGGTTTCATTCTGATAGGATTCTCCTGGCTTTAATATTGGTGGTGCTTCCCTAACAATGCGATCGCGGTCTTCTGGGTGTAAGGTTTCTATCCATCCCAAGCCTAATGCTGTATGCGTTGGTCTACCCATAATTTCTGACCAGCGATTGTTGACATAAATACAGTTATGGTTGGTATCAAAGCGAAAAATGGCTACTGGTACTGCTTCTGCTAAAGTTGCATTGCGGCGTTCGCTTTCTCGCAGGTCGGCTTCAGCCCGTTTGCGTTCTGTGATATCTTGCACATTACCTGTTTTACGCACAGCGTTGCCAGCTGTATCGTAGAAAACCTGCGCTCTCCCAGCCAACCAGTACTCGCCATCAGGATGCAAGACGCGGAACTCTGTATCATAATATTGCCGTCGCTCACGCATCATTTGACCAACATACTCGCTGATGCGGCTGCGGTCGTCAGGATGTACCCACTGCAACCACTCATCACCCCTAATTTCTTTGATACTGGGGTCAAGCCCCAACAGCGTACAGTATTCTTCAGATATCTTGGCTTTACCTGTAGTCAGGTCTAAATCCCATAGTCCTGATTTTGTGGCTTTTTGTGCCAGTTTCAACCAAGCGGCATTTTCTCGCAGTTCTGCATCTGAGTGTTTGCGTTCGGTAATATCTAAATCTACACCCGTCATGCGTACAGCTTGCCCTGTCTCGTTGGTGAAAACTTTACCTTGGCTAAGAGCCCAACGTATATTGCCATTGGGATAAACTACGCGAAATTCAATGTTGTAGTCTGCACCTGTGGAGATAGCAGTCTTAATTGCTGCGAGGACGCGATCACGATCGTCTGGGTGTAGGCGAGACACAAAAGTTTCATACCTACCATCAAACTCACCTGGTGCATATCCAAACAAAGCTTCTAAGTTAGCAGACCATTGAATTTCACCTGTAATGATATTCCAGTCCCAAGTCCCCATGCGGGCTGCTTCCAGGGCTACCCGCAGTCTTTGTTCATTTTCTTGTAAAATCGCCTCAGCGCGTTTGCGTTCAGTCAGTTCAGTTTGTGCTTGCTGTAAAGCTTCCGCCTGTCGCATGGCAATACTTACCTGAGTTGCCAATTCTTGCAGCGAATCAACTTCTAACTGTTGCCATTTTCGGGGTGCTGTACAGTGATGAGCAATTAACATTCCCCAAAAATAGCGATCGTGCAGAATTGGTACTACCAAATTTGCCCGGACTTGAAACTGCGCTAGCATTTCCCTGTGACAAGGGTCAACAGTACCATCATCAATATCTGCTGTGGCGGTAACTAATCCCTGACGATAGCGTTCGATATACTCTTCAACCGCACTGGGTTCTTGATTTAGCAGTCCTTGACGATAGCGTTCAATATATTCCTCAGCTAGACAGGGATCGAAAATTGCGGAAGCCAGCACAGATTGGCAGTTTTCCCCAACCGCTTCTGCAACTACTTGTCCATTACCATCGGCAAACAGCTGAAAAATAATTACCCGATCTGTCTGCAGGAATTGCCGCACCTCATTGACAGTAATTTGCAGAATTTCATGTAAATTTAAGGATTTATAAATTTGTTGGGTAATTTGGTTAATTAATCGCTCTTTTTCGATGCGCTGTTGCAGTTGGGTACGTAACTGTAAATTCTCAATTGCCCCATTAACAGCTAGGCGCATTTCCTCAGAAGTAATTCCGCCTTTGACTAAGTAATTTTGCGCCCCTGCTTGCATTGCTTGCACTGCGATCGCTTCATTCCCCTCTCCTGTAACTACAATTACAGGTAACAACAGCTGACGGGTAATTGCTTGCAGTTGCTTGAGAAATTGTAAGCCATCAATATCTGGTAGTTGGTAATCCAGTAATACAATATCTGGTTGGTGAACCTGCCAGAGTTGTAAACCAGTTTGCCCCAATTCTGCTACCACAACAGTATATTGGTATTCCCTGTCTTGCAAAAAATACTGCCGATACAGCTCACAATCTTCTGGGTTATCATCAACTATCAAAACAGTGCGCTGCGGCTGGCTCATAAGTAATTATATGGATAGCAGAAAGCTTAAAAATAATATAGTTTCTCCGTTTAGTTTATCAAGATTGGGGATTGGGGACTGGGGATTGGGGACTGGGGACTGGGGATTGGGGACTGGGGACTGGGGACTGGGGAAATAACAAACACTAATTACTAATTACTAATTACTAATTACCAATTACCAATTACCAATTACCAATTACCAATGCCCTATGCCCTATGCCCTATGCCCCATTACCAAATGACAAATGACCAATTTAAATTATGGATGCTACAAATCTTTTTCATCAGGGTTTTAACAAGAATTCTCAAGGTGACTATCAAGGGGCGATCGCTGATTATACCCAAGCAATTCAAATTAATTCTGACTATGCAGAAGCCTATTATAACCGGGGAGTGATTCTGATTAATGAAATCAAAGATTATCACAGTGCGATCGCAGATTTTAGTCGGGCTGTGGCGATTAATCCTGATTTTGCCGAAGCTTACTGTAACCGAGCGAACGCCCATTATTTATTAGAAGATTATGAAACTGCGATCGCTGATTATTGCCAGGCTGTAAAAATTAATCCCCAACTGGCGGAAGCTTATCATAGTCGAGGTAAGGCTTACTTTGCGCTGGGAAATTACGAGACAGCATTGGCTGATTTTCAGCAAGCAATTCAGATTAATCCCCAGTTATCTACATATATTGATGTTGATATTGCTAATGCTTACCATAATCGCGGTGTGGCGCGTTGCGATCACGGTGATAATGAAGGGGCAATAGATGATTTTAATCAGGCTTTACAGCTTCATCCTGACTTTGCTGCTGCCTACACCAATCGCGGCAATGTTTACCAAATCTTAGGCGAGTATATCCAAGCTACTGCCGACCATGACCAAGCATTACAGCTAGATCCAAACTTAGCGGAAGCTTACCATAATCGCGGTAATGCCCGCTATGCTCTCACAGATTATCCCAGAGCGCTTGCCGATTACAACCGCGCCATTGAACTTAACCCAAAATTTGCTGGAGCCTACTATAATCGGGGTTTAGTTTACGCTCATTTAGAAAAGTATCAGCAAGCCATTGCCGACTTAGACCAAGCAATTGCCCTGAATCCCGATGATGTACAAGCTTACTACGAACGGGGTTTAGTCCGCAGCGCCTTAGGAGACTATGAAGGTGCGATCGCAGATTATAACCAAGCATTGCAAGAAAACCCCACCTTAGATTTAGTTTACGGCTTACGTGCCAACGTCCGCCGCCGCATGGGAGATTACCAAGAAGCCATTCAAGATAGCACCAAATTACTGCAACTCAACCCCTTATTAGCAGAAGGATATTGCGATCGCGCCTCAGCTCGTCGTAGCCTTGGAGACTATCAAGGGGCGATCAAAGATTATGATTGGGCTTTGATGTTTGATGCCAACTTAGCCACAGCTTACTATGGTCGAGCCATCGTCCGCGAAGCTTTACAAGATTATCAAGGTGCAATTAACGATAACACCCAAGCCATAGAAATTGCACCTGACTTTTCCGAAGCTTATTGTAATCGAGGCAACGCCCGCCGCCAAATTGGGGATGAACAAGGCGCAATGGCTGATTATAATCAAGCCATCAAACTCAACCGCGAATTAGTTGAAGCTTATTACAACCGAGGTTCCCTGCGTTACGCCTGGGAAGAATATGAAGGTGCAGTTGCAGATTATACCCAAGCGATCAAATTCAATCCCGATTCAGCCGCATTTTATAGCGATCGCGGTAATGCCCACTATGCCCTAGAAGACTATGAAGCAGCCATCGAAGATTATAATCAGGCGATCGCCATTGAGCCTAACTTTGCCGAAGATTGGTATAACCGAGGCCGCAGCTATTCCTTAATCGGCGACTTAGAAACCGCACTCCAAGACCTGAACAAAGCCTTACAATTACAACCACATTGGACAGAAGCCTATCTTGTCCGTGCCGATATATACCGCAACCTCGGACATTACGAACGCGCAATTACCGATTTCCAAGAATCTGCCCATCTATATTATAAAGAAGGCAATACCCAATATTATCGCGAAATCCTCAACTTAATCACCGAATTACAGCAATAACCTTGGCATTGAAGCCGTAGGGTGCGTTAGGCTTTGCCGTAACGCACCGCCAATGCTCACAAGGTTGTAATCATTCCATCACTTGATAATCTCTGACGGTGCGTTGCGCTACGCGACAACACACCCTACGATGATGGTAATGAGTAATGCAATTACCCATTACCCATTACCCATTACCCATTACCAATTCCCAACACTACCTAAGCCGTTGGCGTATCTTCCTCAGGTTTCGCCTTACTTCCACCTTTCAGACGAGTAGCCGTACCTTTACGAATGCGATCGCTTTTCCGCACACCACCCGCCATCTTATATTCGTTGCTATCGTTACCATATTTCCAAGCAACCGCTAATAGCAACCTCTCAGAAATGTTGCCCAAAGCCTTCTCTATTTCCTCAATTTCGCTTTTAGTAGAGTCAATGACAATTAAAGCCGTATTATAAATTTCCAGCTTATTGCGTAATTTCTCCATTTCCTCTAGCATACTTTGTAAGTCGCAATCCTCCCCAAAATTCATATTGGGATCAATTGCCTTAAACCCATGCGCCCTCAAGACAGCCTTTTCTAACACGCGAGATGTGCGTTTTTGTCGCGTCATAATGCACCCAATCGAAAATAGTTTAAAAGTTAATTAAGCCGGCAATTGCACATAACTATAATTGAGAAGAGAAAAAGGTCAGGAAAAAAGAGAAAACCGTTACCTTTTTCCCTTAACCTTTTTCGTTAGAACACTCTATATAGCTAGGGTTAATCATGCCTACCTAAATAGCTTGCCTCAAACAACCTCAATTCCGGTTCAGCATAATTTCTGGAATTTTGAATTTTTTCAATAAGATTTTTGGAACATGACCGTAAATTACCGGAAATGGGGCATGGGGCATTGGGCATGGGGCATTGGGCATGGTAATGATGATGTTGTGGGAATTGGTTTGCGAAGATGACGAACATCGTCATATTGGTGACGAACATCGTCGCATTGGTGACCAACATCGTCACGTTGGTGACCAACATCGTCACGTTGGTGACCAACATCGTCACGTTGGTGACCAACATCGTCACGTTGGTGACCAACATCATCACGTTGGTGACCAACATCATCACGTTGGTGACTACAAACCAAATTTTCGTAGGAGTTTAGCAATAATCATTGGTGTCAAATTAACGTGAAACCCGCTTGGTTGCAAGGTTTCGCCCTCACCCCTAGCCCCTCTCCCACTGGGAGAGGGGAGCAAGAGATTTAATTTCCCTTCCCCTGGGGGAGCAAGAGATTTAGTTCCCCTTCTCCCGGGGGAGAAGGGGTTAGGGGATGAGGGCGCGAGGTATTTGTATAACGCCCGCCGTATATAGCTTTTAGCTTAAGTTGACACGTATGGGCAATGCCTTGCCCCTACCCATGTATCACATTATTTTTCAAATTCCAATTACCAATTACCAATTACCAATTACCAATTCCATTAAAAAACCCACGTCCTTGCGTTTACCAATTTAATGCAAGTGCGTGGGCTGAAAATACAGCTAGTAAATAATGTTAGTAGATGCTGGCATTTTAGCCATTCTTCATGAGTTATGCCGTAATTAGCAGGAGAACATTAACAAATGACTAATGGCTGACAAATTTTTTAGATATCTCCTCGAATTTCTTCGACAATGCCATCGCGAATAACGATTTCAACTTGGGTTTTGCTGATTAAGTTATCGCCTGGTTCGATGCGGAAAAAGCCTTCCATTTGGAATTGGTTGACTTCTTGATCTAATTCCAAATATTGGACTTGTTGGAGATTTTGTAGGAATTGGTTTTTCTGTTCTAGCAGTTCGCTTTTCTTTTGATTGACTTGCAGCTGGATGTTGTCAATCTGTTGGAGCGTTTGGGGGCCTGGGGGTTGTAAACTTTGCTTTTGAATGGCGGTAATCGCTCTTTGTCCTTCAACGTCTAGTTGTTGCAATTGCTGATCGGTTTGGTTGATTTGCGCTTGCAATTGCTGTTGTACTTCCTCTTTCCACAGAGGAGTGACAATGACTTTGACATTCACGATCCGTTTCAGAAGCAATTGTTGGGGTTTGGAAGCATCCATAAAGTTTCACGTTCACTCTATATTTGGTAAGTGGAATTATCAAGCAAACATGGCGTTAACAATATCGCGATAGCGTTCGCTGACGATATGTCGCCGGATTTTTAGTGTTTGTGTCATTAAACCATTTTCAATAGAAAACGGCTCTGGAATGAGCTTAAATGGGCCGATGCGGTCATCTGCTCTATAGCCTGGACGATTTTGCACTTCCCGATTCAATTCCTTCCGAAATAATTCCTGGATTATTTTACTCTCCAGGTCTATTTTTTGACTGACTGAGGCGGTAACATCTTCATTTGGTTTACTCAAATCAATATTTTGAGTTTCTGCCCATTTTACTAATGCTTCCAAATTGGGGACAATCAATGCACCAAGGCTACGCTGATCTTGACCAACTAGCATAATCTGATCGATGTAGGGCGATCGCAAACACGCGTCTTCGATTGGTTGCGGCTCGATATTCTCCCCATTAGTTAAGACGATGGTATCTTTTGCCCTGCCTGTCAGTACTAAGTCATTTTGTGGTGTTAACCAACCCAAATCGCCGCTATCAAACCAACCGTCAGCGTCGATGGCTTTCGCTGTCGCTTCGGGATTTTGGTAATAGCCTTGCATAATTTGCGGCCCCTTCAATAACACCAAGCCTCGCTCCCCTATTGCTAGAGGTTTGCGAGTCTCTGGATCTACAATTTTAGTTTCTGTTGCGGGTAATGTCTGACCGGATGAACCGCGGACATTATGCCAAGGGCGGCGCACATTAGTTACAGGAGATGTTTCGGTTAAGCCATAGCCTTGCAAAATTTCTACACCAATAATTTCAAAAAACATATCAATGTGCTTGGGAAGTGCGCCACCACCGCTAATGACTTGCTTGATTCGCCCTCCTGTTGCCTCACGGACTTTAGCATAAACTAGCCGTTCTCCCAAGGCATGGAGGGGAAATAAAGCCGCAGCTTGGATTTTCGCGGTTAATTTCTCTAATGCTGAGGATTCCAAATGTTCTAAACTGACTCCTTCAGCAATGCGCTTGGCTTTAATATAGCGATCGCTCTTTTCAAAGAAAAAGTTGATCAGGCGTTGCTTATTAGCTGGTTGTTCGCGAAACTGTTTTTGCGCTCCTTCATAAATTGATTCCCATAAGCGCGGTACAGCTACCATAAAATGGGGTTTGCGGTTTTTTAAATCGTTTTTGACGGCACGCAAGTTAGTATAAATTTGAGTACAACCCTGAGAAAGTAAGAAATACTCTACGGTTCTTTCATAGCTATGCCAACTCGGAAGGATACTCAAAGCCACATCACCGATGTGGGGCTGCACTACTGTACCCATAGTTGTGATTTGATGGATTAAATTGCTATGAGCTAGCATCACACCCTTGGGTTTGCCTGTAGTACCAGAAGTATAAATGAGTGTGGCTAAATTGTCTTGATTGTACTCAACTGGTTGCAAGGCATTGTTAGCGCCAATTTCTAGGACTTGTGAAAAATTGAGGATTTTCAGACTATCTTCTGGTGGTGTCTCATCGGAAAGCAAAATCACAAATTGCACGGGTAAATCGTTGAGGCGATCGCGCAATTTTTGCAGTGTCTTTAAATCTTCTAGGACTAGCCCTGTACTGCCGCTATTAGCCACAATAAACAGTAATTCTTCCTTTTCGGCTTGGGAACTCCGCACCGCATCCACAGCGCCAGCCGTCATGATTCCTTGATCGGCTACAAACCACCTGGGACTATTATCGGCAATTAACGACAGGCGATCGCCTGCTTTGACTCCTAAAACCTGTAACCCAGCCGCAAATTTTTGAATTAGCTCTGCTAACTGCTTGTAAGTAATCACCACCTCTGGTTTCGCATGGGGATTGTGCAGCGCCACTGTATCCCCAAATGACTTGGCTGCTAAGGGCCAAATTTCTGGTATGGCATTGATATGGGTGTAATCTTGTAACCGCTTTAATGCTGAACGTTCTGCTTCACTAATATTAGATAAGTAAATCGCCGCCGATTGAGTTTTTGACATCACACTATTACCTAAGTACTAAATTTGCTGTTTTTCGAGATGATTTTGCTATTGTGTCTCAATAAATGTCTTTAATATACACAATGCTTTCCGTGTCTACATTTTCGGAAAGTTCTGGCTTCCATTTACAAATATTTATGGTAAAATTCACTTATATAGACTTAAAGCAATGGCTGTCATTACATTAATTGTAATGACATCAACATTTGCTGAAAGTAAATCAAAGCGACCACCTATTTACACAGGGGGGTGATTACCTATAGTTGTACAGGATGCTGCATTGCTAACAATCATCAGTACTATTGCTTGCTTGGCATTTCCTAAGCTGCTATCTACTATTCTCTCACCTAAAACCGAGCCGACTGAAGCATCATCAACCAGTTCCCAAGCAAGTAGAGTCCCAATAACGACCTTTCCTTATTGTATGACTCACTCATTCACAGGCAGGCAATTCTGTAGATTCCGTCCACATTTTTGCGATCGCTGTACTCCAAATTAATGATAATTTCAGCTTCTTTATTTGGAGCTTTTAATGAGGAGAACAACCCACCGGTGCATTCATACCATGTTGAGTCCGATTGCCATCCTCTTTGAATTGTGAAATCTCTCGTAGCCTCATCAATAGTTTTTCACAAATAATTTGGGACTGCTATATTTGGGAATTTTTTCAGCATTAAATAGCTGACTACGTAATCTTCAAAATTTCTGGAGATTGGGATACAAACTCTCGATTGTTTGTGAGAAATATTTATGAGTGTTAGACGAGCAGTGTAGAATTAGTACGCTGTTTCCGTCTTACCTTTGTTCTGCTGCGAGTAAGTTCACAATTCAAATAGGACGTTTTCACATACATGAAAACATCGGCATCAGCACATGACCAACCAATAATTTTTTCTATGGTTGGCAAAGGAAATCAATATATTTAACTTGCTTATATAAAGTACAAGTAATTCCAAATGCCAGATGTATTTGCAAATACAAATTTTACTGCTACCTTGAGAAATAGAATCAAAAATTGTTTATTTCATGGGGGGATAATCTATGAGTATGATAGATGTACTACTATTAACTCTGCTGAGTACTGTTATTTGCTTGTCTTTCCCTAAGCTGCTATCAATGATTTTGGCACCCAAAACCAAAGAGGCTCAACCTTCTGTAGTTCCTATGGAAGTACCAGAACCTAGTTCAGAAGTACCCAGCTTTTCTTCATGAAATCTGGTAGTATTCACCAAAATTGCCATTAATCCCAGCGCATCATTTTGATTGCAGCACGATTTCAGGAAAGTCAACAGACAACAGGAAAACTCCCCTTGTCATTACCTACATTTTTGTCAAGGTTCAACTATCAAAAAAACCTGTCATCTCACTATAAAATCTACCTGACGATAGGTATGGGAATTTATTCCCAAGTGAGTAGACGGCAAAGCGAAAATTAAGCTAAATCCAATATATTTTGTATATCTACAATATCTAAGATGTTGTGGCTGAGGCATTCTGCGCGCCTAAATTATGCAATTTCAATTGGGAATAGCTGATACCAAATAAAATAATGTTTGCGACACATCAATTATATTCTAGAGGGCAAGGCAGTGCCTTGCCCCTACAATCTGTCGCATTCTTTTTTCAAATTGGTATGAAAATTGTAGGTAGTGACAAGCTTTTAAAATCACAAATTCATAATACCTTTTCATAAACAGGGCAATTCCCCAGTCCCCAATCCCCAGTCCCCAATCCCCAGTCCCCATTACTTCCTTTTCTCCCTGCGCCATCTTCCCCGCACTAAGCGAATTTCATCATAGGTATAGTTCTCACCCAGTTGTTCGCGGATGGGGGTGAGAGAAATATCACCTAGCACTTCTAAGACTTGCCAAATCTTTTTTTGTCGTTCTAAAGGCACTAACTGATTTAAGTCTACAGGTTGATTATTTTCAACTAAATCTACTAGGTGTCCCACAATTGTAGTAGAACGAAGATTTCTTTGCGCGGCAATTTCAGCAACAGTTAAACCGCGTTGATGCAATTGTAATGTTAATAATTCTGTAGTCGAAGGTAAGCGAAAACCAAAAGCGGGTTTTTCATTCACCACTACATCGATGACACCTTGTTCTTGACGATAAGCGCGAATTTCTGCCAGGAATTTATCACCATATTGGGCGAGTTTGTGACTACCGACACCAGAAAGTTTGGCAAATTCGCTGAGGGTTGTGGGTTGTACCTGAGCCATTAATTTCAAAGTAGAATCTTGAAAAACAACGTAGGGTGGTACAGATTGTTCATCAGCTAGCTGTTTTCTTAGCGATCGCAATCTCTGCATGAGTAGTTCTACCTCAACAGCTTTTTCGCTAGTTTCTTCCCAAGTCACTTTTTGCACTGCTGACACAGCTAAATTAACGGTACGTTGTCGCCGCATCACTTCCCAACTCAAGGCGTTCAGCTTCAAAACCGAGTAACCATCGGTGGTTTGTTCCAGTAAACCTTGGTGCAAAAGCGATCGCCCCAGCATTCGCCATTCATCCACAGTTCTATCTTTACCAATACCGTAGGTAGAAAGCTTATCATGTTCGTTTTGCAGAATTTTCTGGCTTTTTCCACCCCGCAGCACATCAATAATATGCAGCATCCCAAATCTTTCTTTACAACGCGCCACGCAAGATAAGAATTTCATCGCTTCAATTGTCCAATCTTGCATCGGTTTGGGATAACGGCAATTATCGCAGTTACCGCAATTACCCGCAAAGCGTTCGCCAAAATAACCTAGTTGAATCGTCCGACGACAATCTGTACCTTCGGCATAGTCTATCATTTGCCGCAATTGTTGTTTGGCAATCAACTGTTCTTGCTGATCGGTTTTTTGGTTAATACTCCATTCAATAGTTTTAATATCACCATAATTAAAGAACAGCGTACAGCGCGAAGGTTCGCCATCCCTACCCGCCCTCCCGGATTCTTGATAGTAACTTTCTATATTGCGTGGTAAATCAAAGTGAACCACCAAGCGCACATCCGGCTTATTAATTCCCATACCAAACGCAATAGTGGCGACAATTACCCGCACATCATCCCGAATAAATCGGGTTTGATTTTTGGTGCGTTCGTCGTCAGTTAAACCCGCATGATAAGGTATGGCAGAAATTTTATCGTTTTGCAATTTAAAAGTTAGTTCGTCAACTTTTTTACGAGTCAAACAATAAATAATTACCGAACCTTGAGTTTCACGAATTAATTCTAATAACTCTGCGTAAGCATATTTAGATTTAGAACGGATTTCATAATAAAGATTTTGACGGTTAAAACTCGCAATGTGGATACTCGGTTGCTTTAACCCTAGTTGTTGGATAATATCACTGCGGACGCGATCGGTAGCTGTCGCAGTCAGGGCGACAGCAGGAATATTAGGGTAACGTTGGCGTAGCGATCGCAATTGCCGATATTCTGGACGGAAATCATGTCCCCATTCCGAGACACAATGCGCCTCATCAATTGCAAAGGTAGAAATTCCAACTTGGTGATTAACTAAATCGAGAAACGGCAGAAATCTTTCACTCAACAGCCGTTCCGGTGCCACGTAAAGTAATTTCACCTTACCACTGAGGATTGCTTCCTCACGCGATCGCACCTTATAAGCATTCAAACTACTATTGAGGAAAGTCGCGCTAATATTATTATTCCGTAAAGCCTCCACCTGGTCTTGCATCAAAGCGATCAAAGGAGACACCACCACCGTCAAACCTTTCTTTAACAGCGCTGGTAACTGAAAGCACAAAGACTTACCCCCACCCGTAGGCATCACCACCATTAAATCCCGATTTTGCAGCGCATCTTCGATAATTTGCCGTTGTCCCGGACGAAATCGGTCATAACCGAAGTGATATTTTAGCGCTTGTTCGAGATTCGGATACTGAAGCATAGCGATCGCTTTTTCTGGTGCTTTCTGCGTGAGTAGTTATGAGGATAACAGGATTTTAGCAATCTCCTGGGATGTGTGGGGTATGGGGATTGGGGAATGGGTAATGGGTAATGGGTAACGGGGGAAGATAAATAACTTTTGACTTTTGACTCTTGACTTTTGACTCTTCCCAAAAGCCATATTGCACTTATATGAAAACAGCTATAAACTTTGTAATCTGATTACTCAACCGTAGAGATAATCCAAAGTTCAATATCTCAAATTGCCCATGATTGACATTGACGGTTCCTACGGAGAAGGAGGCGGACAAGTTCTTCGCACTTCCTTGAGTTTAGCGGCTATTACTGGTGAATCTATCCGCATTGCAGGTATTCGTGCTAAACGTAGAAGGCCAGGATTAGCAGCACAACATTTAACAGCAGTTCGTGCTGCGGCTAGAATTTGTGATGCCAAAATGCAGGGTGATACTTTGGGTTCCATGATGCTGGAATTTATTCCTGGTAGTGCTGTAAAGCCGGGACAATATATTTTTGATGTCACCGACGCACAGCAAGGCGGATCAGCTGGGGCGATGACTTTGGTATTACAGACAGTTCTTTTACCCTTGGCTTTAGCTTCTGCGGAATCCCAAGTAATTTTAAAAGGTGGGACTCATGTCCCCTTTAGTCCCACCATGACCTATATTGAACAAGTATATTTGCCGATGCTGCGCCGCATGGGAGTGAAGGCGACAGCTAAGTTACGCGCTTGGGGATGGTATCCCCAAGGTGGTGGCGAAATGCACATTAAAGTAAATGGTAGTGGCAAAATTAACGGTATTACTTTGCTGGAGAGAGGTAACTTACAGCAAGTCAGAGGGTTAGCAGTAGTCACAGAATTAGCCTCGCATATTTCTCAACGCATGGCAAATCGCGCCCAGAACTTATTACATCAAGCTGGGTTAAATGCAGCTATTCAAGCCTTGCGAGAAAAAGGAATTGCACCAGGGGCTGGAGTTTTTTTAACTGCTGAATATAAAAACAGCTTAACCGGATTTGGTGGCTTTGGGCGTTTACGCTTACCAGCCGAGAAAGTTGCAGATATTGCTTGTCGCCAATTGTTAGAATTTCATCACACAGGCGCACCAGTCGATGAACATTTAGGTGATCAATTATTATTACCAGCTACCTTAGCCTTAGAAGAAAGCCAATATGGGGTATCTAAGATTAGTACCCACTTAACCACAAATGCGGCGATTATTGAAAAATTTGGACTAGCGCGGATTACAGTAGATGAAGCTAAAAAGATAGTCGCGATCGCACCTCATACAAAACAGTAGACTTATTGCATACAGCACTTTTGAAGTAAGTCTTGACATCATGAGTAATGAGTAATGAGTAATGAGTAATGAGTAGGAAATTTACTTATTACTCACTACTTATTACTCATTACTTTTTTCAATTAGTTGCTGTACCTCATAAACATTGAATCTGCTGTAAGTCGGGAAAAGGGTAAGGGGAAAGGGGGAAAGGTTTTGTCTTTTCCCCTTCCCCTTTAACCTTTAACCTTTTTCCCAAAACCAATTTTGAGTTCAAAACGCTTAACCGAGTATTATTACTACCCCTGCTATCCTGTTGACAACGCCAGCAGTAAACAGATGCATAATAGACCTAATATCAACAGCAAGCCCTGATTACGTTTAATCCAACCTTTCACAGCCACACCAAAACTCTGTTCAGCAAGCTGCTGTTGTGACTCCAACTTACTCTCCTCCAAATTTTCGTAAAGAGTACAGTCTTTCGCGTAGGGACGTTTAGGAAAATTGCAAGTATCATCCGCATGATAGGTGCAAGTATCGCACAGATAACCATCACCACTCACACGATGCAACGGAATACCCGGATGTCCGTAAGCCTTGAGAGTTGTCTGACAATAAGGACAAGTAATAGCCTGATGATCAACCAGTTGATGGCAGCGAGGACAAGTTACAGTAGCCACAACCTAACTAAGCGTAAATTATTATGTAAACATTTCGATTTTAGCGACTTCTCACACCAAAAAGTAAAAAGCAAAATAAAACACTTTAACTTTTACCCGTTAATCTTTACCCCAAAACAAATTTTTATTCCCAAATTATATAGTAATCATCTTTGATTTAAATCCACGTAGGATGCGTTAGCGATAGCGTAACGCATCTGCATTCACTTAAAATTATCTAATTCATACTTCATCATTTATCCTTCAGCCTTCATCAATTTATCCGGATTAACTAGTCAAAAATTGAATAATTATTTATATTGATTCAGGCTATTCAAAACTATGGAAATGCCCCAACGCGTATCAATTCGCTACAAAGATGCGTCGTATAACACTAACGAAATTAGGTTAAAAACCTTCAGGTTAGCTTTTCAACTTTGGGAAGAAGAAAGCAAACCCAAAAAAACAGAATTGTATGAATTTATCTCATCTTGCTTAAAACAAATTGACCGACAAGACCGTTTTATGATTTCTTTTTTATTCCTTGAATTAGCAGACATGATCCGTGATTCTGCTCTGAATAGAGAGATGAAAGAAGTTTTAATTAAAACAGCCTTTAGAGAATTTTCTTGTGCTGTCTCCGATTTTGAATCTAGTTCTAAATAAAAGGTTATTTATCAACCAAAAATCAAAATTATTGTAGGGTGTGTTGTCGCGCAGCGCAACGCACCAAAGTCTAAAATACGGTGCGTTACACTTTGTGATACTAATTTAAAAAAAGAATGCCACAGATGGTAGGGGCATGGCACTGCCATGCCCTCTAGAATATATTGATGTGCCGCAAAAACTATTTAAATTGGTATGATAACGCACCCTACATATACTGATATTTCTGAAAAAATCTCAGCTTTGGCGCTGATGCGTTACGCTATCGCTAACGCATCCTACTACTACTACTACGTGAGCTATATTCTCTCCAATTATCTGTACCTCACCTATTTGTAATCTGCTGCAAAACTGCAAAGTCTGCTTCTCTGTTTTGTCTTCCCCATCGGAAATTTTGCTTTCATATTTTCGTGTTACGCGCAAGCTGTAACAACTTCCGCTTTCCCTGTAGAAACTTCAGCTTAAACGTTTCCGTATTACGCGCAAGTTGTAGAAGCTTCAGCTTTAACATTTCCGTGTTACGCGCAAGCTGTAGGAACTTCAGCTTAAACGTTTCCGTGTTACGCGCAAGCTGTAGAAGTTTCAGCTTTAACATTTCCGTATTACGCGCAAGTTGTAGAAACTTCCGCTTTAACATGAGGATAAATAGATTGCTACTCTGAAATTTACTAACAAATTTAAATAGTAACCCAGACTCCGCACTTCATTATGAAGCACAAAAAACTACATGGTTGTTCGTCAATGTGAAGTAAATAATAATACAAAAAAATAATCAGTAAACTGACATTTAGAAATAAACCTGTGTGGCGAAGCCACTGAGACTAAAGTGTTGAGAAAAAACTGATTTCCAGCTTTTTATAAAACTAAATATATATTGGTTCAGTTGAAGTGAGACAATCAAAAAAACTCAAAAAAATGTCAGAAAAATGTCTCAAATCGAAAATGTAAAAATTAAAAATATCGATCATTTAGGAATAGTTGCCGGATTAATTGATGAAATAGGAATAGTAGAAATAATTAATGAGAAATTAGGAATAGACTCTCGTGAAAAAATTGCAGCCGGAATATTAGTCAAAGCGATTTTAATCAATGGATTAGGATTCGTCTCAAGACCTTTATATCTATTTAGCCAGTTTTTTGACGATAAAGCAATTGAGATATTGTTAGGAGAAGATGTAGAAAGTGATTATATCTCGGAGTCAAGAATCAATTAGGTAAGTTAACCATGAATCCGACATTAAGATGGATATTTCAATGCTTTCAAGGTATTCATTTTTTAAATTTAGATAGCATTAGTCAAATTATTAATTTAAATTCAGAACGTCATTTTATTTTGAAGTGTCTACCATCATCTTGTCAAAAATATTATTTTATTTCTTAAGAAGACAAAATTTTTATTTTTGATTCTCTTTAAACTATTCCTTAGTTGCCTTTGACCAAGATTATAAACTAACAAGCACAAGGACATTAAAAATAACATGGTCTCGATTCGCTCCGGGTTTTCAACGAAGAAGCTATCAGCAAAAAACAAAGGATCTTTTAAAAACCTAAACCCTCTTTCACAAGACTGTTGGTTTTTATAAGCTTGAATAATTTCTGATGCTTCTAACTTCTCTTCACCAACTAAATTAGTCGCCAAAATAAATCTTCCAGCTTCTTTGGTTTTTATTTCTATTTCTTCTACTTTTTCAGTTATTTTTCCTGACATTCTATAAACAGTCTGATTCTTTTTTGACTGGCTTTCAAAAACTTTCACTTCTTTAATCTCATGAAACTTCAACTTTTTGTTTATTCCTTTGAGTTTATATCTTGCTTGTTCTGGGGTTTCAAATGCTTCTTTTTTTATTTCATTAAGTAGTTTCTCAACCTTTTCTTTTTCTTTTTTTAGTTTTTTATCTAGCGTTTTTAAATCACTATCTTTTCTTTTTTGACTTTCTACTATAAGCCAATTTTGTGGAATTCCACCATAATTTACAATTTCTGACTTCCATGTATATCCATCTAAGTTTAAGCTCTCTCTTTCTTTTGCATCTATCTCTTCTATCTCTACGGTCTGAACTAATTCCTGCGCTCTCTTAATTGTCATAGGTACACGACTTATCCATTTTAGATGCTGAATTAATTGGAGATTTTCTTGGCTATATAATGCACTATCACAAACCATAATACTGTCAAAAACTATTTGTTTTCTGAACTCTACTAAGATTTTGCCAAATACTACCTTATCAGCCTCATTTCCATCTCCCGTTCTCATGAATAATGGTATATCCCCATCACCACTTGTTATTAAATCTAAAACACATTGCTTTAAATCTGGTCTATGGTCACGAGAATATCCTTTAGTTATAATTATCGGTCTTTCTCTGGTTATTCCCTCTTCTTTTTCTTTGATTTCTTCACTTTTATATTCTCCATGTAGATGAAATGATGTTGCGTCCAAATGTGAATACTTTGGCTCTATTTTAAATTTTTTAATCACTGATAAAACAATTTCTATAAAGAGATTATTCAATCCATATTTGTATAGTTTATCCATGACTCTACCAATCTTATCATCATTGGTTCTTTAGTACCTGTTATGCCAAAAAGTTAAACTAAAAGCCAAAAAAATGTAATGAACTGTATCAAATTATTATCCTAACCCTTGCTGTACTTGACATAGAAAGAATATTTATTGTTCTCTGTAGATAGAACCAGAATCATTTTTATACATTTACATTCATGGTGAAGAAAAGAGCAATAAAAATTCTCACAGACATTTTGGATTTAAAAGATGTAAAAGTTATATCGCAACGTATCCATGAAGGAATCGGTATTATTTTACAAACTGAATCAGTTAAATCATATAGTGTTTGTCCTCATTGTGGGACAAAAAGCGAGAAATTACATCAAAATCATCGGCACATTGTTAAAGATTTACCTTTGGGAGAGAAACCAGTATTTTTAGAAATAAATAGACGACAATTCAAATGTGCTAAATGTAGAAAGCCTTTTAGTGAAGACCTAGAATTTGTAAGTAAGAAAAGAACATATACAAAGCGGCTAGCAGAAAAAACAATACAAGAAGTGATAGAAAACGATATCCATAGTGTTGCATCGAAGGGAATAGTCACGACAGAAGAAATAGAAAGAATGCTAAAAGATGCATCTGGTGAGTATGATGATTCAAAACCTTCGGGATTAAAAAGACTTGGAATTGATGAAATAGCTTTAGTAAAAGGAAAAGGTCATTACTGTGCTGTCTTAATAGATTTAGACACATCTAAACTTCTGGCAATTCTGAATGGGCGAACACAAGAAATAATCAAGGAAGTACTGACAGGATGGGGGTTTGAGGTTTTAAATCAAATAGAAGAGGTCAGTATTGATTTGTGGCAAGGTTATAAAAACTTAGTTACAGAATTAATGCCTAATGCTCAGGTGGTGGCAGATAGATTTCATGTGATGATGCAAATAAATAAAGAACTAGACACACAAAGGAAAAGAGAAAAGAGAAATATAGAGGAGCTCATTAAAAAAACAACCTTAGCAGGTAAAAAAGCTGAATATGAAATGATATTAGCGGGCTTGAAAAACAGTAAATATCCCTTACTGAAAAATAAAGATAATTTAAATGAAGAGCAGGTTCAAAAACTTATACAAGTTAAAAGCGTCTCGCCAACTTTGAAATTAATGCATGAGTTAAAAGAAAAAATTAGAAAAATTTTCAACTTCACAGGAGATTGGTATACGGGAGTCTTTAAACTAGGTATGTGGCTATCGAGAGCCAAAAAATATTTTCCTCAGAGCAACAATACTATGATTCGTTGGTTTGATGAAATTATTGCTTACTTTGATCATGGGACAACAAGTGGTGTTGTTGAAGGAATTAACAACAAATTGAAGCTTATTAAACGCTCTGCTTATGGATTTAGAAATTTTGAAAACTTTAGAGTTAGGTGTTTGCTAAACTGGACTTAATTTATTATTTTGGCATAACAAGTAATGAAGAACCATTTTTATAGTAAATCAAAATTTACCAACACATAAAGGAACATTCATACTTCCTTCAGTTTCTAGTGTTTGTATGACCAATTTTATGGTCAAATATATTACACTTTATTAATTGATTTTTGAAAACATATTCATTCTTTAATCATTCTTATTTTTGCGCTTTTCTTCTGTTTGTAATCTATTTATACTTCAATTTGAAGTGCGGAGTCTGGGATAGTAGAAATTACCTGAGTTGAGACTTTTGTAATTAAGAATTCAGATAAATTACTGATATTTAGAATTTTAGCCGAAAAATCAACAATTTTACGTAGGACAAATTTTTCAAGAATTGTCCACTATAGATTTATGAAAAATTTTGCAATAGGGTGCAAACTATGGTGAGAAGAAAACGTACTTCACGTATTCTGAGCCACGCTGAACAACGTTTAGCTAGTATTGAATCTATCCATTACAACCTCGATGTAGGAGAAGGATTAACAGTCCAAGGTTATACTGAAAAAATCCAAAACCTGCGCGAATATTTAAAAACATATAATCGTACTCTCTCGACTATAGATAATTTATTAACCCAAATTGTAGAGAATGAAAAAGATTTAGCAGATTATTCTGAGAAATTTTGCGTGGTATTGCGTATAAATTTGGCAGTAATAGCCATGAATATCAGATGGCTGGGGGTACGAGGAAAAGCGATCGCAAACGTGTTGTGCGTCAAAATGTAGCTGTTCCTACTGCGTAATTCGTAGTTTGTAATTACGCAAGCCTCAATATAAATAGGTGAAAAAGCCATCAATGAGTAGGGGTACAAGAATGTTGTACCCTTACCCATTTATGTGTTAGCAAGCGTTTCCCATCATTAATTTTATAAAACCTTTGACAAATTATTGAAACTTAACAACCCCTAATCCCAATTACCCATTACCTATTACCCATTACCGATTCCCCATTCCCCCCATCCTCACAAGTTCCTCAAATTATTCCCATATAACTTCACTGTCAGGCTAAGAGCAGCTTGACACGGTAGCGGAAGCTATATAGAACTTCTAAAAAAAAGGCTCAAATTTATGAATTCAGCATCTGCTGCTCAACCGAAAAACAGCAAAACAGCAACTTCAGCAACACACGCTAGTGGTGATAAACGCTTTAAGATGCTGGATGCAACTATTAAACGCTATCAGTATCAACAAGATGCACTCATTGAGATTCTGCATAAAGCGCAGGAACTCTTTGGCTATTTAGAAACGGATGTATTAATTTACGTTGCCCAAAGTTTAAAATTGCCACCTAGCCGAGTGTATGGTGTTGCAACTTTTTATCACTTATTTTCATTAGCACCAAGTGGTGCACATAGTTGTGTGATTTGTACGGGTACGGCTTGTTACGTCAAAGGCGCACAAGCGATTTTGACAGAGTTAGAAAAATCTGACAACATTCGCGCAGGTGAAACCACACCTGATGGACAAGTTTCATTGTTAACTGCAAGGTGTCTAGGTGCTTGTGGAATTGCACCAGCTGTAGTTTTTGATGGCGCTGTCTTAGGAAATCAAACTGCTGAATCAGTACATGAATGGATACACCACTGCACCGCAGAAAGCACAAAGGAAGGCTAAAACATGGATCTAGCTGAATTAGTTGAAATTGGCCAAAAAGAACGTGCTTCTGAGAAACCAGTGCAAGTTCGCTGTTGTATGGCGGCGGGTTGTCTGTCTGCTAATTCCGAAGCTGTCAAGAAAAGTTTGGATGCAGCTGTAACAGCTGCAGGTTTAGAAGAACAAGTGCAAGTAACTGGCGTTGGTTGTATGCGCTTGTGCTGTCAAGGGCCATTAGTTGAAGTCAAGGGAGAAATTAAACAATCTTCAGTTGAGAAACCAGTTGCCGAAGAAACCCTTGGTACGCTTTACGAAAAAGTTGCGCCAGCAGATGCACCTTCGATTATTGGCACTTTAACTGGTGGCGAAACCACAGTCCAAAAAGGTGATTTAGCGCAGCCATTTTTTACCTATCAAATGCCAATTGTTTTAGAAAACAGTGGCAAAGTCGATCCCGAACGGATTCAATCTTATATTGCGGCTAAGGGTTATCAAGCGCTTTATCACGTGCTGCGGGAAAAAACTCCTGCAGATGTAATTGATACCATTACTCGCAGTGGTTTGCGGGGTAGAGGTGGTGCTGGTTATCCCACAGGGGTAAAATGGGCAACAGTCGCTAAAGCTAAAGGCGATCGCAAGTTTGTGATTTGCAACGCCGATGAAGGAGATCCTGGTGCATTCATGGATCGCAGCATTTTAGAAAGCGATCCCCATCGTGTTTTAGAAGGAATGGCGATCGCAGCTTATGCTGTCGGTGCAGAACAAGGATATATCTACGTGCGCGCTGAATATCCTACCGCCATTAACCGCTTACAAATTGCCATTCGCCAAGCGCAACGTTTGGGTATTTTAGGGACTCAAATTTTTGACTCCCGCTTTGATTTTAAAGTTGATATCCGCATTGGTGCAGGTGCTTATGTTTGCGGTGAAGAAACCGCATTAATGGCATCTATTGAAGGTAAACGCGGTATGCCAGAACCTCGTCCTCCCTATCCGGCTGAGTCTGGGTTGTGGGGATATCCAACTTTAATTAACAACGTCGAAACCTACGCCAATATTTCACCAATTATTCGCAAAGGTGCTGAGTGGTTCGCCAGCATCGGTACAGAAAAGAGCAAAGGAACAAAAGTTTTCGCCCTTGCTGGTCAAATTACTAACACTGGTTTAATCGAAGTACCGATGGGAACACCATTGGAACTGATTGTAGAAACAATGGGCGGTGGCGTACCAAATGGCGGTATAGTCAAAGCCGTACAAACAGGCGGCCCTTCTGGTGGATGTATCCCCGCATCAGCTTTTCATAGTCCGGTAGATTATGAATCACTGGCTCAACTAGGTTCAATGATGGGTTCTGGTGGCATGATCGTCATGGATCAAACCACCAACATGGTTGATGTTGCCCGTTTCTTCATGGAATTCTGCATGGATGAATCCTGCGGTAAATGCATTCCTTGTCGAGTAGGAACTGTGCAATTGCACCATTTGTTAACCAAGATTAGCGAAGGCAAAGCCTCCATGACTGACTTAGCCTTGCTAGAAGAAATCTGTGAGACTGTGAAATTTACCAGCCTATGCGGTTTAGGACAGTCAGCACCCAATCCAGTATTCAGTACATTACGTTATTTCAAAGAAGAGTATTTAGCCTTAATTAAACAAGGCGCAAAAGTTTAATTGTAGAGACGCGATTCATCGCGTCTTTTGGAGAGATTCGATTAACCGCGTCTTTACAAGAGTCAAGAGTCAAGAGTCAAGAGTCAAGAGTCAAAAGTCAAAAATGACCATGATTCTTGGCTCATAAAACATGACAGCAGACAACAAATCTGAGATGGGCACGGCATCCACAATCTTCGGCATATCAAATATCTTATTGGTGCCGTGCCCCTACAAAGAATTTATCTATCTTAATTTCATAATTACGAATTACGAATTACGAATTACGAATTACCAATTGGTATTACTTCAGAGGTAAACAATATGATTTTCCTCAAAAGCATAATTGTTTGGCTAGTGTTTATCCTTGCCGAAAGCGTGAATGGAACTGTTCGTACTTTCTGGCTAGTACCATCCTTAGGTGATTTTTGGGCACATCAAATATCATTTTTCACCGGGTCGATTTTAGTAGTGGCGATCGCAACTCTTTTCGTGAAATGGCTTCATGCAACCCGCACCACTCAATTGCTCAACATTGGGATACTGTGGATGCTGCTCACTCTGAGCTTTGAAATTGGCTTAGGACGCTTTGTTTTAGCCTATTCTTGGCAGCAAATCGCCGCTGACTACAACTTCTTAAACGGTGGATTAATGCCCATTGGTTTAGTTCTGTTGATATAAGCCCCATTAATCGCTGCAAAAATTCGTGGTGTTGCGCTCAATAAAAATCAAACGGCTTAGGGTGAAATGTCACTAACGTGAAAATGGGCATGGGGCATTGGGCATGGGGTAATTATATTCTCCCCCTGCACCCTGCCCCCTGCCCCCTGCCTCCTCATCTGTACCCTGGGTAAGACGTAATCACACTATTGCCTCTCTAGCATTGTAAATGTTGCTACCAATATTTAGTAGTAACCGAAACGCAAGCATAGAGCAGTTATAAAGGAATTTCCCAGGATATGAATAGTTCGTTAACCCGACCCTTTGCTGTCGTCACTGGTGCTTCCAATGGCATCGGTTATGAACTCGCCAAACAGTTTGCCCAAAACGGTTTTGACCTCCTAGTGACAGCCACTGGAGCGAGCATTAACGAAGCTGCTAAAGCTTTTGAGAGTTTGGGTGCGAAAGTTAAAGCAGTAGAGTGCGATTTGGCAACCTATGATGGTGTGGAGACACTCTACAATCAAATTAAAGAAACTAATCGTGCAGTAGATGCGATCGCAATTAATGCGGGTGTTGGTGTTGGCGGTGACTTTGCCCGTGAGACTGAGCTTGAGGATGAGCTGAATCTAATTAACCTCAATGTTGTCTCGACTGTCCATCTCGCCAAACGAGTTGTCAAAGATATGGTGGAGCATCGTAAGGGTCGAATTCTCTTCACTTCCTCCATTGCTGCTATCATGCCCGGGCCATTTGAGGCAGTTTACGCAGCTTCTAAAGCATTTATACAATCTTTTGCCGAAGGAATACGTAACGAATTAAAGAACACAGGTGTGAGTGTCACCGCACTCATGCCAGGCCCAACTGATACCAACTTTTTCCATCGTGCGGAGATGGATGACACCAAAGTAGGTGCAGGAGAAAAGGACAATCCGGCAGTTGTCGCCAAGCAAGGTTTTGAAGCGCTGATGTCAGGGAAAGATCATATTATTGCAGGTTCCCTCAAAACCAAACTTCAGGGCGCTGTCAGTCAAGTCTTACCTGATACGGTAAATGCTGAACAGCACCGTCAGCTGAGTGAGCCAGGTTCAGCCAATAAATAATTCTCATGGACTTTGTTGATTGTTTACTGTTAACTATCAGCAGTCAACAATTAAACATTTGCTTATACCAATTTGAAAAAAGAATGCCACAGATTTCAATACTACAAGGGATAGCGTTTTGAACTCAAAATAGGTTTTGGGGAAAAGGTAAAAGATTAAGGGTTAAAGGTTTTTTCTTTCCTTTTCCCATTCCCCTTTTTCCCCTTAACCGACAAGTATTGCCACAGATAGTAGGGGCACGGCATTGCCGTGCCCTCTAGAATATCTTGATGTATCGCCAACATTATTTGAATTGGTATCACATAATGTTGGGGACATATAAATTCTTTGTAAGGGCACGGCAGCAGTAAGATATTGGATATGCCAAAAGATTCTGGATGCCGTGCCCTACCCATCTGTCGCGTTCTTTTTTTTAATTGGTATGAATTTGGTATAATTTGTATATCTCAAAGCCAATTATTAAAGTATTTTTGCAATTTACAACATATTTGAACCTATATCCAAATCGAATTTTTGCTAAAATTTTAAGTCGATAAAATACTATTTACTTATACTCCTACTTATACCAATTCTTTATGAGGCTGCATAGAATTCGATCCCCCCTAACCCCCCTTGAAAAAATGGGGGAACTAGAATCAAAGTCCCCCTTTTTAAGGGGAGCCACTGCGTTGCGGGGGTTCTCCCCGTTGTAGCAAGTGGCGTGGATTTAGGGGGATCTAGATATATGCAACTTCATATTAAATTGGTATTAGAAATCAGCACTTATCTCATCCCCAGTTGCATAATGAATATTGAAGATGATTGATCCCTACAACTTTGAAGATGATAACTTCGATTTTGATGAAGAAGAGTTATTTGCCTTAAAACGCATTAGCCAAATGACAGAAGGCGAAAAGCTACAGCGTTTTAAACGTTTTTTCGACAGTAGCAGCCGTGCTATTTTACAAGATTGTCTGTTTCGCATTCTCAACCATGAAGATGGTACTGGCACTTTGCAAATTCTTTGCCCCAACGAAGTTGTGCAGCAACGCCTCAGCAAGAAAAAACGCAAAATTACTAATAACATTAACACTTCCTGGAACCATATTAAATGGTTTGCATTATGTGTTGAGCAAAACTGTGAAATACATTGTCAAACTTTTGACCTGAACGGCGATTTAGTCAACTGAAGGCTGAAGTATGAAGTATAAATTTAACAAGCAATAATAAAATATGCCTAAAAAACAGAAATTTCCTTACCTTTTGGGTTCTAAATGGACAGCCCAGCAAAAAGTAGATGGTTGGCGACATTTCCAAGTTGTTAATCGCAAAAATCAGGGTAAATGGGTTTATGCAGAATTAGTTGCAGCCTGTGACCCAAATGTCCGGTTTTGGATGAATGCGAAATTATTACAAGATAACTCTCAGTGGCAACCTGGCTGGCAACCTTTAAAAGAAATCAACCAAGTTGAAAGCGAGGTGTCTTGAATAGAGGTTTGGTAATGGGTAATGGGTAATGGGTAATGAGTAATGAGTAATGGGTAATGAAAATTTCTTCCTCTGTTACCTAATCCCCAGTCCCCAGTCCCTAATCCCCAATCCCCAGTCCCCAATCCCTCGATAATTTAAAAATTAATAATTTGTTGCATATTAAAAATCACTTGCATCAACAATGGCTGCGAACAAATCTAATGAAATGAAAGGTTGCAGCTATAAAAGCAAGATTTTCTTGAATATCTCAGAATTTCAGCCTCAGGTCGCCCTTAGGGTTCCCTGACCCCACAAGCTATCCCACAGCTAGGAAGCTAATTTCTGGATTTTAGCCAGTAGTTTCTAGCCTGTGGGCGTTTTTATTGAGGTATGGAGATATTTGCTATTCCATCCTTCCAAGACTGAATCTCGGTATTCCCCAGTGGCTTAAGTATTTATGCCTCTCATCTACTGACAATAGCATAAGCAAAATCAATGGAAACCATAGATATTAGTTGATTTATAGCTTTTGTCTTTTGTTACTAATTTTATAAAAATAAAATATAAATAATTAATTTTTGATATAAAAACTACTTTTTAAAGCTTTTGAGAGAATTTATAAATAAAAATTATTTTAATTAATCTCAAATATCTACATAGCTTCCATTTTCATATTCTCAGCCCCTTTATTTTCCTTGTACTTTGGACAATAATTACAGCACAAGACCTCACGCATCGCCATCTCAGGCTAGGTGAAGGCAAATGTTTCAGCCAAGAGTTTGAAAATAAACTATTAAGAGGCAAACAAACGTGAAACTAGCAGTTTATGGAAAAGGTGGAATCGGCAAATCCACAACTAGCTGTAACATCTCAGTCGCCCTAGCAAAACGCGGCAAGAAAGTACTACAAATTGGCTGTGACCCTAAACACGATAGTACTTTTACACTCACCGGATTTTTGATTCCGACCATTATTGATACTCTGCAAGAAAAAGACTATCACTACGAAGATGTCTGGCCAGAAGATGTAATTTACAAAGGCTACGGTGGCGTTGATTGCGTGGAAGCAGGTGGGCCGCCAGCAGGCGCTGGATGTGGTGGATATGTTGTTGGTGAGACCGTGAAATTACTGAAAGAACTCAACGCTTTTGATGAGTATGACGTAATTTTATTTGATGTCCTTGGTGACGTTGTGTGCGGCGGTTTTGCAGCACCACTTAACTATGCTGATTACTGCATGATTGTGACTGACAACGGCTTTGATGCTTTGTTTGCCGCCAATCGGATTGCTGCTTCTGTGAGAGAGAAAGCCAGAACTCACCCATTGCGTTTAGCTGGGTTAATTGGGAATCGCACTTCCAAGCGCGATTTAATTGAAAAATATGTAGAAGCAGTACCAATGCCAGTTTTGGAAGTTCTACCTTTAATAGAAGATATTCGCGTTTCTCGGGTTAAGGGTAAAACTTTGTTTGAAATGGCAGAATCTGACCCTTCTTTAAGCTACGTTTGCGACTACTATCTCAACATTGCCGACCAAATTCTCGCACGTCCAGAAGGGGTGGTACCAAATGATGCCCAAGACCGTGAATTGTTCTCTTTATTATCCGATTTTTATCTAAATCCGAATAAACCCCAGGTGCGTAATCCGGAAGAGGAATTAGACTTGATGATTGTATAAATCATCAAAATTCCAGGATGGGGAAAATAGTATGGCTTTTTTTCATAGCTTTACAGACTCATTAAAGCAAAAATGGTTGGAGTTTTTCCAGGCTAATCGTGACTGGATTACTCTCCATATGGAAGTGGAATCAGTGTACACCCCCGATGGAGGGAAGCGACCACCTTCTTACCTCATCCTGGGAGTTGCCAACGCGTTAGAACCAAAACTAGCGCAGTTAATGCTACCCTTTTCCAAACTTAATCCTGACGCTGACACTTTAATTGAAGTACTGGATTTGCATTTTGACCCAGACATAGCTCTTGGTAATCGCGTGAATCCTAGAGATTTAGATAATTATCATTACCAAGCTGCTGCTGTTGCTGAAGAAAGCGCCCATTATCAGACAGAGAATAATTCTCAAAGCAATGGCTTTGCTAATGTAGCAGTTGCTCAAGAATTTACGATTGTGAGTGGGCTAAATGGGAATAACTCACAAACAGCTGCTGATGAAGATGAGTTTGGTGATATTTCCTTCGAGACAACATCATCAGAAATCAAGCTGGATGAGCAAATACTGGAAGATTTAGAGTCACCAGATGAGAACGCCTTCAGTGACGTGTTATCAGATGTTTGGGGAGACGAAACATCGCTACAGAAGGGTGATGCAAGTAATGACTTTTTAGGGGAAGAACTGCCAGCTGGCGTTTTCGATGATTCAGAAATTGCCCGTCTCTTCCCCAACGCTTAATTTTTTAGCGTTCCTGTTGAATTTAGGGTTTGCTGGCTGGTGCTATGTACCACATATCACAGGAGTTTGGGGGAAGAAATGTTTCTTTCCCCACATACCTGCCCTATGTTCGCCTGCCTTGTTCGCTTTAAATATCAAGGGGAGAAATAACCAAAATGACTGTCGCTCAACAACCAGAAGCTTTAAACTTTGAGTGTGAAACTGGGAATTACCACACCTTTTGCCCTATTAGCTGCGTGGCGTGGTTATACCAAAAGATTGAAGATAGTTTCTTTTTGGTGATTGGAACCAAGACTTGTGGGTACTTCCTACAAAATGCGATGGGGGTAATGATTTTTGCTGAACCCCGTTATGCAATGGCAGAGTTGGAAGAGGGAGATATTTCGGCACAACTGAATGATTATGAAGAGTTAAAACGGTTGTGCTTACAAATTAAACGCGATCGCAATCCTAGTGTAATCGTTTGGATTGGTACTTGCACCACCGAAATCATCAAAATGGACTTGGAAGGCTTGGCTCCCAAGCTGGAAGGTGAAATTGGGATTCCCATTGTCGTTGCTCGCGCCAACGGTCTAGATTATGCCTTTACCCAGGGTGAAGATACGGTCTTAGCTGCAATGGCTAATCGATGCCCCGATAAGGCTCCTGTGGCGGAAACAGATAAAAACGAACGCAACGCTATTTCTAAACTGCTCAACTTTGGTAAGAAAAAAGAAGAAGTAGTCCAAGAAGAATCCCAATATGTAGACCATCCTCCCTTGGTTCTCTTCGGCTCCCTTCCTGACCCTGTGGTAACACAGCTCACCTTAGAATTGAAGAAGCAAGGCATCAAAGTTTCCGGCTGGCTACCTGCGAAGCGCTTCACTGAACTGCCAGTACTGGAAGAAGGCTATTACGTCGCTGGTGTCAATCCCTTTCTCAGTCGGACTGCTACTACCTTAATGCGTCGTCGCAAATGCAAACTCATCGGCGCACCTTTCCCCATCGGCCCCGATGGTACCCGCGCTTGGGTGGAGAAGATTTGCTCTGTGTTCGGTATTACTCCCACAGGCTTGGATGAACGGGAAGCACAAATTTGGGCTGGTTTGGAAGAATACGTGAAACTAATTCGCGGCAAATCAGTATTCTTCATGGGCGATAACTTACTGGAAGTTTCCTTAGCGCGGTTCCTGGTGCGTTGTGGAATGACAGTTTCTGAAATTGGGATTCCTTACATGGATAAGCGCTATCAAGCTGCTGAATTGACCCTACTGGAAAATACTTGTAAAGAAATGGGTGTACCCCTGCCGAAGATTGTTGAAAAGCCAGATAATTACAACCAAGTTCAGCGTATTTATGAATTAAAGCCAGATTTAGTTATTACTGGTATGGCTCATGCTAACCCGCTTGAAGCCAGGGGTATTAACACCAAGTGGTCTGTAGAATTTACTTTTGCTCAAATTCACGGCTTTGGTAATGCGCGTGACATTTTAGAATTAGTAACTCGTCCCTTACGTCGCAATAACAGTTTGAAAGATTTAGGTTGGGATAAATTGGTTAAGGAAGAAGCCAAAATTTAGAATTTCAATTTTAATCAACAATACTGAGTTACAAGTGCTGAGTCCTGAATCTTTTCTACTTCACCCAGTACTCCGCACTTAAGGCTCAGAACTAAAAAGGTAACACTATCTATTTAAGGGTGAACGTCAAGTTCGCCTTTTTTCTTGAGAATGTTGGCTAAATTTTCATCCTTAACACTTCATCCTTCAAAGGACAGCTTCATCGCGTTTACAATCAACAACAATTTCAAAGGTAGTGTTTGGTATTACTTGGCGTAAGTGGCGCAAATAGCCATCAGCATCAGAACGGCTGCGGAATCGAGCCACAATCACGGGGTCTGTATTAGGAACAATACGAGTGATAGCCCAAGTATTGAGGCGTTGTCTATAGCCTTTAGCTTGAGTTTCTGTTGTGGAAGCTGGATATTCGGTATTTTGTGGCATGATCTAAATTATCCTTAGGGAGCTAAGTCAAGGGCGTTAGTAAGTCTCTTGGCGGGGATGGACTAACGCCTTTTTAATGTATTGATGCACCCTTAGTAATACATTATTTTTGTGTTGTCAACACCTGTTACTCGATAGTTCAAGCAGCTGATTCGCTAGTTTGAGTATGAAATTTTACTGCTTTAATTAAATATCTTCCTAAGCTGGCTGTTTTTACCTCAATTAGGTGCAGTTGTACTTAGTTATCAGGTTACTCTATTGCGGGTATCATTCAAAAAAATAATTTTTTTTCCTGTGAGAGTTTTGGGTAAAAAATTATTTTGCCAGCACAACGATTAACTAAACTAGGTTTGTTAAGATTTAGCACTAACTAAATCGATTTATTGCTCGGCTTACAGCCTAGACAGTTTTGACCTAAATTTCAGGGTTGACAATTCAGTACAGAACAATTGAATATATACTGGGCACATTGTGCAATTTTTATCTGTGGGGTATGACCCCCTAAAGTACTTGCAATTAGAAAATATTTACCTCAATAAATTGAAACATGGTGCCTTGGTAAAGTGTAATGCATCATACAAAACACAGAATTAAATTTAAACCCATAATTTATAAAAATGAAGACACCATTTGTTGTCACAATAATTCAAAAAGTTGCTGAGCAAATTGGAGCCGTATTATTAGTAGATCCTGAATGTAAATATGTAGGTCACATTACTTTTAAAAATGGGAAGAAAACTGTTTTTCGCTCTACGCATTTCAGCATTAATGGCTTTGGCGCAGCAGAGTTAGCTAAGGATAAAGGTTCCTCTAGTTTTTTTCTCAATCATTTTGGCTATAGAGTTCCTGAAGGTAAAACTTTTTTTAACGAAAAATTATGCCAGCAGATTGATAATTTAAGAAATATTGATGATGGTTTTAATTATGCTAAATCTTTGGGAATGCCTGTAATAGTTAAACCACTTAATCTCAGCCAAGGTAGATTTGTAACTAAGGTTTATAATAAGCGAGAATACTATCAAGTAGCGAAAAAGATATTACAAATAACCCCAGGCTTTATTGTTGAGCGCTTCCATATTGGCAATGACTACAGAATTGTAGTCTTAGATCAAGAAGTGATGGTTGCCTATCAGCGAATCCCTTTATTTATTGTAGGTGATGGTGAATCTACTGTTTTAGAGCTTTTGCATCAAAAGCAAGAAATTCTCAATCAACATTCTAGAAAAATTATCGATTTTGAAGATTTTAGAATTGCTCAAAAATTAAAAAGGCAAAAATTAGCCTTTGAGAGTGTGCTTCCCCCAGGTAATATTGTTTATCTTTTAGACAATGCAAATTTATCCAGTGGCGGAGATGCTGTAGATGTAAGCGACATTATTCATCCAGATTTTAAAAAATTGGCAATTAATATCACTAAAGATATGGGTTTAAGATTGGCAGGTGTAGATATCATTACGAGTGATATCACAATGCCAATGGTAGACTACACAATTATTGAAGTTAACGGTTCTCCAGGATTGCTCAATTATGCTTCATTGGGTGAATCGCAAACTCGGAGAGTTGAAAATCTCTATCTCAAAGTTCTGCTAACAATTGAGAATGAATGAGGGGATCGGGGATTGGGGATTGGGGATTGGGTTTAAAAGCAGAAGGTTATTGCAGTGGAAAATGCAAATTAAAAATATAAATCAGGTGTGATTATAATTGTGGATGAGAGCGATCGCACTTGTAAATAAAGAATCCCCCCAAGTCCTGAAAATCCAGGTTGTTTGAGGGGTTCAAATGTTGCAGCAAAAAGTGAATTACTCTTCAGTAAACAGGGTTTCGGTTAAAATTTCAATAAGTTTAGGTTAAGTTTCCGTAAAGAAGCTGTCAAAGATTCGTGAAGCCTACAAATAAAATCAGCCATTCTACATCTGAAATCTATGGCAGTAGGCAGGTTCAAAAGAATCTTTGACTCAGTAAAATTATCGAGAAAATGATTCTCACACGAAATTTTATTGGTGGCTAGAGGGTTTTCTCCCCTCATGGGTGCTGGGGACTGGGGATTGGGGATTGGGGATTAGGGACTGGGGATTAGGGAGATAAGGGAAAAAAATCCCATTACCAATTACCAATTACCCATTACCAAATGACAAATAGATAATTCGCGTAGGCGTAGCCCGCCTATGCGAATTTCACCAATCATTACTGCCAAATTTATCTCTACACCCTTATCTAACTTTCTGCCTTTAGCCTCTTGAGGGCAGATATGAGAGATGCACTTGATTATCTGGATGTGTCTAAATCGATTATTTAATGTATCAAAACATAAATAGTTAGCAAAAAATACAAAATCAATAATTTTATAGTTGTTAATTCTTTATAAAGAAGAATGGGAACACAAGAGGGTAATTAACATTCTTTGTAATTACCATAATTGGGCAGATTTTTAACCGCAGAGTCACCCTAAGTCATCGCTGAGTAACGCAGAGGACTGCTAATTTTATTGGGTATGAACTTAGGAAATTTTGTATTTAGAAGTACTATGTATGGTAAAAAATTGTGAAATTTTAATTTTAAATTCCTGTTAGGCAAGGGTGATATTTTTTGTGTTATAAAACTCACAGCAATTTATCTTAGAGCAAAAAATACTCTATGGAAACAGAACAACTGGAGCGTTTTAAAGAGTATGGCGAATTCATCCTCCAGAAATTAGACTCTGTACCTGAATATCCCTCCAAGCAAGAAGATTGGGTACCAGCTAGTCTTGATGAGAGTCTGTTTCGCTTGCGGGAAGCTGCTCAAAAAACTGTAGAACTGGCTACCTCACCTGTCAAAATTGGGGTGATGGGTGAATTTAGCAGTGGGAAAACTTTGCTGCTAGGTAGTTTAATTGGCTACGCTGATGCTTTACCTGTGAGTGAAAATCCCACGACGGGAAACGTTACAGCTATACATATCATCCCTCAGGAAGGCTTTGCGACTACCCAGCTAAGTAATTTTACTGTAGAGTACCTGGATGATGAAGGTGTGCATGATTGTCTGCGGTTTATGTTGGGGGAAGCCAACCGTCGCACCATTGCTGCTGGACTTCCACCTGCGTTGCTATCGAAGCTGAAGGAACCAAAAGATATTCTCAGTTGGTGTGAGGAAACCTGGAAGAGTAGCAATAATTTGGAGTTGCGTTATCTGCTGCGGGAATTAGTCACATTTATTCGCGCTTATAATTCTTACGGTGAGGCGATGTGTGGTGGATGCTACCAAATTAATGCTACCACTGCCCGTGAGGGGTTGCAGTTACTTGAGCAGCCAATGGCGATTCAAACCCTCAGTTTTGATGATTTACCACCTGCCCATATTAAATTACCAAGTCCACCGCAAAGATTAGCCTCAAAGCTATTACAGAATAGTTTCCCCTTGATTCGCCGTGTAGATATTGAAGTGAAAATCTCACGGGAAATTTGGGACGTTACGGGTGCTTCAGAATTTATTTTGCTGGACTTTCCGGGGTTGGGTGCTTCTAATTCGGGAACGCGAGACACATTTTTATCCCTGCGAGAATTAGCAGAGGTGCAGACAATTCTCGTATTGCTCAATGGTAAATCGCCAGGAAGCGATCGCGCCAATAAAATCTTTACCATGATGCAGCAGCAGCGACCAGGACAAGACCTCAAGGATTTGATTCTAGTGGGTGTGGGACGCTTCGATCAACTTCCTCTGGAAAGCGAAGGTGGGGAAAGGGAACTCGATCAATTAATTAACGATAGCGGCGATTATCAACCTTTACAGGAAAGCAGCGTTTTTCAGAAACTTAAAGTTTTACAAACAACTATTGACGCAGCCAGCGCTTTTACTACTCAAAAAGACCGCATCGTTTTACTTTCACCACTGTTAGGACTAGCAGATTTAGCTAAACGTTCTACCTCGGTCAAAGCAGGTTCGCCAGAGTTTTTAGCTAACCTCGATTATCCCGATTATCTAGACCGTTCTAAAAGGTTACAAGAAAAATGGGGCAGATTAAGCGATCGCTTATTAACAACTGATGCGCGTAATTATCTTGGCAGACAACTGGGTTACTTTGCTCAAGATGGGGGTATTAGTAAGCTGCGAGAATTAATTCAAAAACACGTTGCTACCCACGGACTGAAGCAATTGTATGAAGATACAAAACGCGCGGCGGAAGTTGTGCGTCA
The DNA here is from genome assembly GCA_002368155.1 of Nostoc carneum NIES-2107. Taxonomy (GTDB): domain Bacteria; phylum Cyanobacteriota; class Cyanobacteriia; order Cyanobacteriales; family Nostocaceae; genus Aulosira; species Aulosira carnea. The sequence goes on along the minus strand of AP018180.1, from coordinate 5,768,539 downwards.
GCAACAAGATAATCTCAAAAATATTCTCCACGAAATTCACGAACAAGGTATACCCACCGGAGACAGTCCCGCTTTTCTGGAATTACGGGAAGCAATTGAAAATTTAGATAAAAGCTATAGAAACTTCCAAAAAGATTTAGGAAAAGAACCACTCAAAGATAGACGCAGCGTTGCTGTTAGCGATGTCGTTAAAGATGAATTAACTTTTAGAATCCTCAGTTGGAGCCAATGGACTTTACTGTTCAACAAAGTTAATAATGGTACAATTGCCCTCACCGAATCTAAAGGTGCAGCTGGAAAGTTATTTGAGCGCGGAAACCGAGTTAATATTACAATTCCCACCAAAAGCGACGATTTTTATCCTATCTTTGCCAAGACGATTCAAGAAGTAGAAGAATTTGCGCGCGATCGCATTAGTCAAGCGATTGGAGATTTGCTAACTAAATTATCAAATTACGTCGCTAAAGAACGGGAATTTTTGCAAACAAATCTCAACCCAGAGATGGAATCAGATATTGAATCGAAATTTGGGATCGAAGAAGCGGAACTATTTTATAAACTACTTTTAGGCTGTGATCCTAATCAATGGCAAGAAGCAATTATTTCTGAGATTCATAATCAAGAAAAATCGATTGCACCGGAAATGATATTTCCCTTAGCGCGTCAAGATGAAAAACACAATATAGGGCAAATTTTTGATTGGGCCCCTGAACGCAACGGTGCGCCTAAAGCAAACAATCATCAACTTTTCGTGTTGCGTCTAAGAGATGAAATTACTGCTAGCGCCAGTCTGCATCTTGTGCAATATGTCAGCGAAGTGAATCAAAAAGTGAACGCTGAATTACAAGGAATTTTGGATCAAATTATTCCTAGTTTGCAAAATATTTCTAAAAAAGAGAATTTACTTAGACATATTGCTGCTGGCGATACCCCATCACAATCATCTATTCCCACTTGGCTACAAATTCTCGCTGATGTCTCAGCCAAAAATTGGTAAATATCCTTCTTAATTCTCTTTCTTCTTATTCTCTCCCTTCGTGTTCTTTGTGTCTTCTCTGCGAGACGCTTCGCGAACGCGGTTCGTTTATTGAGATATTTAAACGAACCACAAAGGCGCGAAGGACGCAAAGTAAAGAGATAAGAAGAAGATATTCAACGCACCTCTGTGTTTAAATTATCCCCTCCACAAATCCTATGAACTCCTCCCAACTAAATAGCGAACAACAAAAAAGATTTCCCGGATGGTTAGCTGTCGATTTTGGCACATCTAACTCTACCGTCACCCTATTCGATCCCATCGAAGTACCCATCGCGGAAGTATTACCCAGAGAACAAGAAATGCGACTGCGCGATCGCATGGCGCAATGGCTGAATTCTCCGGCGGAAATTGCTTTACCCGATGTCAGTGCTAGCGATTGGGATAAATTTATTGCTGATATTAGTAAGAATCTGGAAATTGAACCTAGCCGCTTAAGTGAAGTCTTTGAAAGTGATAATAGAGAACGATTTTTAGAAGCAATTCGCCAAATTGAACTATGCTTAGGTACAAGCGATCGCTTTCGCCGTGCTGTTAGTAAAAAGCTTTATCAGATATATCATGAAGTATTCCGGGTTCCTACTTTAGAATCGCAAAATCTCATTCCAGTTGTTCTAGATATTGATCGTCGCAGTACCGAAATTAAAAGTGAGTTAGAAATTTCGCGATTATCAGCCTTACAACTGAAAATGGGTAGGGAAGCAAGCGACAACAGAAAAAAAGCGATCGCGCAAGGAACTAGCAGTGCTTTAAAAGAAATTATCAGCCGCTTTCATCACTCGCCTAAACGCTATTTTGGACAGGATCGTTCTTTTCCAGTAATTGTAGATGAAGACGAAGAAACCATCAATGTTAACCAATTAATTCAAGCAGCTTGGGGACATTTAATTGAGTTAACCCAAGACTATCGCCAACGCGCTAGACGCAGGTTTTCTGAAGGGGGATTTCTCTCCGCAGTTGTTACCTATCCCACCGTCGCACCGCCTGTTGTGCGTAAGGAAGTTAGGGAATTAGTTGAACAATTAGGATTAGATGATGTCCAAACTGCTTATGATGAAGCGGTTTCTGTAGCTATATTTTTCCTGTGGCGAGAATTTGGCGGTAATCTCAATATTGGGATTGAATCTTTCAAGACTCGTTGTCGCCAGGAAGGAAACAAATGGTCACAAAATGTTCTAGTTTTAGATATTGGTGGCGGTACGACAGATTTAGCTTTAATTGAATTAACTTTAGAAGATAAAACGCCTTTCTTTGCTGATAATGAAGACCGAGGCTTAGGGGGACGCTACTATAAACTCACACCCAAACTATTAGGTTCATCAGGACATTTACAACTAGGTGGCGAGTTAATTACCCTGCGAATCTTCAGACTTTTAAAAGTGGCGATCGCAGATTTTTTATTAACCGCAGTTTCCACAGGTGATTTAAGCAGCGATAAGCTGGAAGATTTAATTAATTCTGAATTAAATGAACGCTTCCTAGAAAATGGACAATTCAAAAGCGGCAGTATTTTAAAATGTGTGGATAAAGAAAATCCTGAAGGTGACGCTGCTTATAAAGACGCTTTAGATACTGCGGAAAAAGTCTTACCTACCCGTTGGCAACAAGCACCCCAACGTCTGCAAACATTTTATACCTTGTGGGATCATGCGGAAGCTGCCAAAATCAAACTCGGACAAAAGCCACCAGAAGACGGTTCAATCCAAACCTTCAGCCTTTCAGAACAGCAAATTTATGAATTACTAGTTCAAAGTGCTATTAAATACCAAGCAAAAGATACCAGTAGTATCTGCGTTACCATCGATAGTCAGCAATTTGATCGCGCCGCATCATCAGCCATTAAAGAAGCGATCGGTATTGCTAAAGGCTTGATGGATAGTCGCTTACGTCCAGAAGATACCAAAGTAGACTCGTGGAATTCCCACAAAGTCGATTGGTTAATTTTATCGGGTAAAACTTGTAACCTCGACTTGGTACAGCGCCACATCTACCAAGAATTTAGTAAATCTCCCTATTTCGTTTGGAACCCCGAACGCATTACCTTTGTGTTGGAATTTACCAAATTAGCTACCTCCGCTGGTGCTTGCTACGCCGAGAAATTACGGAGATTACGCTTCGACCCGGAAGAGTCAAAAGGATTACTTCGTAAAGGTGCAAATCAACTAGAAATTGATGTCAAAAACCTGTTTTATTATTTACCTTGCAACTTCAAACGCAAAACCCAAAGTAACGAACTGCTGACAATCTTTAAAGCGGGACAAGAACTTTATCAACTAGGCGCTGATGAAAGTGTCGCTAAAGTTCGGACTGAGTGGCAAGGTATACAGTTAACAAATATTATTTACCGTCAAGATTATGAAGATGGGGATTTGCGCCTGTGGGGTAGCTTTGATGGCAAAACTTTGATGGAAAAACTGGGATTATCAGAACCAGACTTCCTAAAGAAAATCAAAGTTCAGTTTGAAATTGACCAAACCCTACAATTTAGTGTCTTACTTTGTCAAGGAAATCCACATTATTTAATTGATGTTTCTGGTATTGATGTTAATTCTGTAATCTCTGCCGCTTCAGGAACTTCAGCCTTATTTGCTGATGGTAAATTAAAGTGGAATATTGCCGTAGAAAGACCTCATAAAGACTTAAATGATGGTGATATTGCTATCAATGTAATTGAGTCAGCAACAGTAGATCAACCAGATGCTTATCATCTTGTATTTGAAGCCGATAAAGATGTGAGTAAATCTCTACAAGAATTCCATTATTTGCGCGATGGTTCACCAGAACCAGGAACCGGATTAATCAGTAATCCTTTACCTCCCTTCCCCAAAAATGGACAACACACCTTCTATGTTGTGCAAACTGACGCACAAACTAATACGAAAAAATGGATACGTATTGGCGCATTAAGTAAACCCGATTTCGCTACAGATTACCCTTGCCAATATCGTGTCAGCATAGACAATTACGGGATTTTACGAATGCACGCCGGGGAAGTACCTTACTGGACATCAACCGATCAAAAATGTCTCAAACAAGAAGGATGTGTTTACCGTGCTGAACTAGAATTGCAACCCAATGAAGTTGATAAAGAACGCGATCCATTTTGCGGTATTCATTAGGGTAGTTAACTCACGCAGAGACGCAAAGATTTTTTATGTCTGAGAGTGAGAGAAAAAACAGGTAAAACTAGAGGCGAAATTCATGCAGCACCTACGTCAGCTATTGGCAATAGAAAACTCCCAAATAGCCCAATTATTACGGTTTAGCCTGTACGGAATCGAAGCATCTTTAAAGCAAGCGCAAAAAGAATTACCTAGCGATCCAGGGGCTAAATTATGTGACGAGGTGCTGCAAGAAATTCATAGTATTTTGCAAATTAAATCTCAAAAATCACCAGAGTTAAACTCTAATAATGAATTAAAACTAAGTCGCCTGAAGGAAGCTTTTAATACAGATAAAGACCTGAAATTATATTTAGGAAATTCTCAACTTCAAAGCCAAACAGATTCAGAATTATGGAACGAGATACAACGCAAATTGCTACGAGTTCCTGAAGACTTAGCAACAGCTTGGCGACAACGTGCATTGACTTTAGCGCAAGAAGTTGGTGCAGTAGAAGATAATGCCAATCTCTACACTCTACCCTTCATCAGAGACGAAATTATTTACCCTGGATTGAGTGGTACTATCCAAGCTCAAGGTTTATATTTATCTCAAAAATTACTGCCAAATTCGGAAATTATTCCCAATAACGAATCCAGCGATTTAAATTTACTAGCTGGCTATTTGCTGCTTTGTATAAAATTTATCGAAATTGACCCAGATTTACACCACGCCTTAAAGAGTGTATTTAGCTTTGATATTATTTCCTTAAACTCTAAGCCAGAACAGCAAACTCAATATATTGAAGCATTAACAGGGCGCTTTCAGCGTACTCAAAAAGCTGTAGAAAATGCTGATCCAGTCTTAACTCTACGTGCTTGGATTGACATTGATGAAGCCATACACTCATTAGTGTTTGTCCCGCCAAGCGATCGCTATTCTTGGTGGGGTAATCTACAGCAAGAATCACGTCGGATGCTGAAAAAATTTGTCGATCAGGCGATTAATGCAGGTAACGAAGTCAGAATCCGCCAGTTATCCGGGCTTTACGCCGATATCTGCGCTTTAACTAAAGATGACTTGCAACTCGATTGTGGCGGTAATCCTGGCGAAGTTTTGGCTTGTCTGCGAGTTTACACACGAATTAATCAAGAAGAGTTACCAGGGCGTGTAATCTTTCGCGCATCACGGTAGTTTTTAGCTATTTATACTTAAATTTAACGATAATTACTCAACAATTTCTCACTGCTTAAGTTTTTTCTAGGCTTTATCCGATAACGTAAAAATTCAGATAGCCTCCACAGTGCTATTTTCCGTTAAATATTGTCTTTAAAAGGATATTTTGAGTAACAAAGTTAAATCATTCTTTACTTCTGGGAACAATAAGTTTGTAGAGAATTAAGTAATTAATAAAACTGCAATTATGCATGAAAATACTGATGCATGGACTCCCTCTGTTGAGCAGATGGTGAGGGAGATTGTAGCGGTTAATCACGCTTGGAAAGTAGCTTGTGAACTATTTGGCGAAAGTTCGCCCCTATCAACCTCTTCACGGGATTTAAAAACCTGTTTGCAGGTGCGTTTATTGCGAAGCTATGCACCAAGACAGGTTTATTTAGTAGAGGACAAAAACGCAGAAGGTGAGCGCCTTTACAGCTTATATCTCCAAGAACCTATAAACAACCGTCAGTATGCAGAACATCTTCCTGCGCGAGTAGCAGAAGATGTTCTCTCGCCTAAAGAATTAGAGCAATTTAAGAAACAATAAAAAATAGGGGCGCTTTTGTGGGAATAGCAAAAATTTGGGACATTATTTGGGATAACGAGCCTTTTCACTGGGCTACTGCTTTTGTGTTCATAGTCGCAGTAATTGTAGAGCTTTACACTGTATGGCAATATTGCAGTGAAACTAAAGCTGCAATTAAATTTTTGAGTAATCGTAAAAATGGTAAAAATGTCACAGTTTTAGATAAGGATCGTCACTGGTTAAAAAAGCATTTAGGAACAGATGAGCCAAGCAAATTCAGCAAAAAAGGTGAAAAATTTTTACTAATAAAGTACCCCTCTGTTTTAGCTCGTCCAGTACCGCGCAGTTCCCTACGTTTCGTGACTACCTTGTGTACTGCTATTGGTGTTTTAGGAACATTTTACGGTATTCAAGAGGGTTTACAAGGTATCAATCTCGATACTACAAGCTCTCAGCAGCTAATGGCTTCAAGCAAGGAGTTACTAGTAGGAATGAAAACAGCATTTTCTACTTCCTTAATGGGGTTAGGTTCTGGTAGTTTGTTCACTTTAGTTTTGTTTATTAGTGATTCTGCAAAACAGAAAAAACGTGATAATTTACGTCGAAAAATTGAAGTGATCGCAACTTTAGAAACAACAGATAATACTAATACTGAGATAGTACAAACCCTGAGCCGTGTAGCAGATCAATTCACAAGGTTAAATCAGTTGAGTGCTGAAGCGATCGGTCAAGCTGTTGGAAAGCAAGTGCGATCTGCCATAATACCAGCGCTGCAAGCAATTTTTAAAGAGCAAAAACAACTTCGAGAACTCCAAGAAAATCAGGGACAGAGAGTTTTAGAAGAACTAATCCAAGATTTGCGAGTTCAGGTACTTGAACCGATTGCAGATCGACTAGATAGAAGTGCTGAATTAACTCAGCAAGCTTCTGCAGCAGTGCTGAACCTACATAATGAACTTGGTGGTATTTCTCGAAGTTTGGCAAATTCCATCCAGACAATTCAGGAGTTTCAACAACAAACTTTAGTACAACTTCAAGGATTTGCTAATAATTTGGGAGAAACCCTAACTCAATTCCAAACAGATACAAGAAGTGTTTTACAACTAACATCTCAAGAAATTAATCGAGCTGTAGACCAAAGTATCCAAGGAATGACAGCCCAGCGCAGCGCCTTTGAAACAAGCGCAGAACAAGCTGCTGCGACTTTTCGAGGAATTCGTCAGGAACTTCAGACAGCGCTACATGAAAGTGCAGAATTAGAAAGACAGACGCATGAAGTATTCGCTCAAAATTTGGGAGAAACTTTAAGTCGATTCCAAACAGATACAAGAGGTGTTTTACAACTAACATCTCAAGAAATTAATCGAGCTGTAGACCAAAGTATTGAAGGAATGACAGCCCAGCGCAGGGCTTTTGAAGCCAGTGCAGAACAAGCTGCTGCTACCTTCCGTGGAATTCGAGAAGAACTGCAGACAGCGCTACAAAAACGTGCAGAAGTAGAACAGCAAATGCTGCAAGCTACTCGAACTGGAATTATCCATATTCTCACCCAAGCAAATACAGCATTTCAAGCGCAGACTAATACTCTTCAAACAGTTGGAAATCAGGCATCTATATTGATGAATGATGCTAGAAATAATCTTCTAGAAACTTTAGGTAATATTGATACAACTCTCACAGCTACTCGCGAAACAGTAGAGCATGATTTGACAGTATTCCGAGAAGAATATCAAGGTAATTTACAAGCATTCTTTAGAGAACAAAATAACCTCTTAGAGGGGACACTAGGCGAACATCGGGATGGATTAGCTAGGGTAGTGACAAATTTGGAGCGTGTCTTCCAAGAAGAAGCTCAGGAAGTAGAGAGGAGTATGACTCTAATTCGTCATGCTGCTAGAGACGTTGGCGAACTTGTTACTGCTGTAGGGCTAAATTCTAGCCACAGATTATTACAACTAGAAGAACTTGCTCGTGGTATTGGTGAGCAAGTGCAAGGTGTAAGAGGAGAATACAGAGAACTATCCACAAGTTTCCGTGAGTCTTTAATAGCTTGGCAAAATCATTTTGACAAATCACAAATGCAGTTTTTCAATGAAGCGGATAGTTCTATGGCTAAGGTTTGCGGAGGTTTACTGAAGACAGCAGAAGTGCTTGTAGCAGCACATAAAAATGGTGATAACGGTAATGGGAGAAATCATCATGGATGATTTTTTTAGAGGTGAAATTGACGCAGAAATTATCGAGGATGAAGACTCTAGTATCTATCTATCTATTGGTGATTTAATGTCTGGATTGCTGATGTTTTTTGCTCTATTGTTCATTACCGCCTTACTTCAGCTTGCAGAAAAGGATGTGCCAAAAAGAGTAGTAATTGGTAATGTTGTAGGACAGATGAAAAGCAACAACATCAATGTCAAAGTTAATCCAGACACAGGAGATGTAAGCATCCAAGAATCAATTTTATTTGCCAAAGGAAGTACTGAACTCAAACCAGAAGGTAAAGATTTTCTCCGCCGATTTATTCCTGTTTATAGTGGAGTAATTTTTTCAAGACCAGAATTTGAAAAAGAAATTAGTCGTGTAGTTATAGAAGGCCACACTAGCTCTGACGGAGATGACAAAAGTAATTTACAACTTAGTGTACTCCGCTCTTCATCAGTTTATAAATACATTTTCTATGACATGAATTTTCCAACTAAAGCATCTTTAAGTCAGAAAATATTAGCAGCAGGTCGTGGAGAAATCGAAGCCGACCAGATTCTTGATAATCCAGGCGATCGCAAGGTTGTTTTCCGCTTTCAGTTTCGTAGTGATGAGTTAAAGCAAGATATCACTAAAACTTCTCGTTAAAGGAGTAATCATCTTGAATTTTCAATTCTCTGTTCCTCCCATAACTGAAACTACCAAGTTTAGACCTAATAAACTTATTCAGCTAGCAAGTAACTTACCAGATACTACAATATCCATACCCACGGTTGATAAAGTATTGGAAGCAATTGAACAGGGTAAAGCCGATCAAGTAAGTAAGTTAGAGTGGGTTTACTGTATCCATGCTAAAGCACAATGGGATGAGCAAAATATTGAACGTTCCAAGATAACATCAGTAGCCATTTGGAAAATAGCTATTTCTCACTCATGGTTGCAATATCAGCTGCTTTGGTGTATGGCTCTTTATTATAATGGGAAGGAAGAATATAATTTCGCGCAGTCTCTAGTTGAATCTTTTGATGTTTTTGCTAATTATGACTTAGTTAGTAAACTACTAACAGTTAAAATCATTCAAGCACTTCGCAGTAAACAACCTGGTATAGAATTAGCAAAAATTGCTTGTGAACAGCTCGTTAATAGAACCGGGTTACTAAATAAAATTAAGGATGATTTACCTGTCTGGATACCGATTTTTAGCGAATTTTTAAAGTATATTACTCCCTATTTCTCAAAGATTATTTCTCCAAATCGCAACCAAGTTAAATGGCTATTAAGCTGTTTAAATGAAATGTCTGATAAGCCGCAGTTACAAGCCGTTGATCATTTACTAGCAAATGTTGCAAATGATTTAGCAACTAATCATCCAGTGCTAGTTGAATGGTTGCAACAAAATTATAGAAATGCTGATAAATGGTATCAGCTTTCTGAGCCAGCAAAGCAAAAACTTAGAGAGTGGATTGGCGGAATTAATTATGCTGATTTCCACAAATTAGTGGATTTAATATTAAACAGGCTCAACCTACAAGACTTTGAGTTAAATCAGCTACGTAGACGCAGGGAATTCTGGGCTAATTACAGTAACCGCTTTGAAAGGCTTCGCATTCTTCTACCTAAAACTTCACAACTTGCTATAGAGTCACACATTAAAGGAGATGTTGATCTACTCGAGGATGATGGTAGCGACCCCACAGAGGTTTGCATATTCGATTTTGGTGAGTGGTTCGTAGTCGAGTTCTTTCGTGGACGAGGTAGTGAGACACGCTTGTTTCCTAACAATTCCAGAAATCAACAACTTCTTTTTGGTGAATCCACACTTTCAGTCAAACGAATTCGTTGTTTAGGTGGTCATAGACACGATCATGTATATCTTTGGCAGGTATTTTCTCACAACTGGCTTAAAAACAATAAGATTTTTCCTAATCCAAATAGCCAGCCTTCTAAACATCCCCTAGCATATCAATTGCAAGAACGAGAACAAAAGCTTGCAAGATGGAAAATGGAAATTGAAAGTCTAGAATCGGAAGCTAGAGTCTACTGCAATAAGATTTGTTTTTTAACAAACTGAATATAAATATAACCCTGTTCTGTCACTCTCCGAAAACATTTGCCATTTCTGAATTCTAGAGTTCTTATATACCAAGGGTTAACACGATTTTTTTCTAATAGAATAGCTTGTATTGAGTGCCTGAAGAGGCTTACAGGTATTACCCTCCCGGATAGTGACAAAAGCGTCCGAGGAAAGCTATCACATTTCCAAAGAAACATTTCTGTTTCTTGAAAGCGGGATAAGAGAAGCAAAACTGAACAATTAATGTCCAGCTTTGCTTACAAGTTAGAAATGCAAAAGCTTGCATTTTCTACAACTATCGGAAGAATGATATTTATCTGAATGTATTGCAACTGCGATCGCAGTCTGAATGAGTCTTGATGTCAACACAAGCCAGACGACTCTACACATCGCAGTCTTAAGAGAACATCAAGCCAAGCTGAATCTAGAGGATACCCCAGAAGTGTAAAACTCCTTGGCCCGAAAAAACTTCTACTAGAATCGCTGCTATAAAACCAATCATTGCAAAACGACCATTCCAGTTTTCACTCTGAGGAGTGAAGCCCCAGCGTAAAGCGTTAGGATCTTCAGAAACTGTAGGTGTAGGATTCTTCGTGCCTGTCATAAATAACACTCCGAGCTTTTATGTGGTGACAGTTGTGACTGCCTGTAAAGTAATGTAACAGCTTTTTGTAGAAATGCAACATTTTCTTGACAAACTAACGATAAATATAATTGGCACTCAACCATAAACTGTGTGCATAAGTAGCTTTTATTGTTTTCCGCATCCAGAAGAATTTTTATACTTAAAATAAGATTTTCGCGATCGTCAGAAAATCATGTTTAAAAGTCCACTCCGTTATCCAGGCGGTAAATCAAAAGCAATAAATCAAATAATTGAATACTTACCAGACAATTTTTCTGAATTTAGAGAACCATTTGTAGGTGGTGGTTCTGTATTCATTTACTTAAAGCAAAAATTCCCTAATCTCAAAATTTGGATTAACGATTTAAACCGCGAATTATTTCTATTTTGGAAATTTGCTCAATCTGATATTTATGATTTAGTTAAAGAAATTCGTCATATTAAAAATGAATATACAGATGGTAGATTATTATTTACAGAATTAACAACCGTAGATATTAACCAGCTATCTGATTTTGAAAGAGCAGTTCGCTTTTTCGTTCTCAATAGAATTACATTTAGTGGAACTGTAGAATCTGGTGGTTACTCTCAAGAAGCTTTCCATAAACGCTTTACTAATTCATCGATAGACCGTCTGGAAAAATTAGAAAGCATTTTATCAAACGATATTCTTATTACTAATTTAGATTACAGCGAATTATTATATGCACCAGGCGAGAAAGTATTTCTATTTTTAGATCCGCCCTATTTTATAGCTACCAAATCTAAACTTTATGGCAAAGGTGGTAACTTACATACTTCTTTTGAGCATCAAAAATTTGCAGAAGTATTAAAACAATGCCATCACGATTGGTTAATTACTTATGACGATTCCCCACAAATACGAGAAAATTTTAGCTGGGCGAATATTTTCGAGTGGGAATTGCAGTATGGGATGAATAATTATAAACAGAGTAATGCAGCCAAAGGTAAGGAGTTATTTATTACCAACTATAAAATTTCCTTGTAGTAAGAAATTAAATTATCTGTATATAGGAGTCTGATTTGATTACTGAAAAAATCTCAGATTGCTTACTGATGCCGTACTCTCGCCGCTAACGCATCCTACGTGAACTATTCTCTCTATATCAACCATTAAATTGCTGACTACAAACTGTTTCCCGTTTTCCGGTAGGATAGCTCCCAGACACTTCAATAAAAGCTCAACCCTACCACACGCAAACAGAATTGTATGACAACTTCCCCTATCTCCACGCCAGAAATCTCAACAAGCTGGTATCTTTTGCTGCAACAATTAATCGATGGAGAATCTTTATCCCGCACTCAAGCTGCGGACTTGATGCAAGGCTGGCTAAGTGAATCTGTTCCGCCTGAATTATCGGGAGCAATTTTAACAGCGCTAAACTTTAAAGGCGTTTCGGCTGACGAATTAACAGGTATGGCGGAAGTACTACAATCTCAATCAAAAATGGGGACTGGGAACCTGATCCCTAATACCCAATCCCCAACTCCCCTAATTGATACCTGTGGGACTGGTGGAGATGGTTCGTCAACTTTTAATATTTCCACTGCGGTTGCTTTTGTGGCTGCTGCCTATGGTGTACCTGTGGCTAAACATGGTAACCGTTCGGCATCAAGCCTGACAGGAAGCGCTGATGTATTAGAAGCTTTGGGCGTAAATCTTGGTGCTGCTAGCGAAAAAGTCCAAGCCGCAGTTCAAGAAGTGGGGATCACTTTTCTGTTTGCCCCTGGTTGGCATCCTGCACTCAAAGCTGTAGCGACATTGCGGCGGACTCTTAAGGTAAGGACAGTTTTCAACTTACTTGGCCCTTTAGTCAATCCTTTAAATCCGACTGGGCAAGTAGTAGGGTTATATACTCCTAAACTGTTGGCAACTGTTGCCCAAGCTTTACAAAAGTTGGGTAAGCAAAAGGCAATTGTTGTACATGGAAGAGAAAAATTAGATGAAGCGGGGTTAGGAGATATAACCGATTTGGCAGTTTTATCTAATGGTGAAGTGCAGTTAACTACCATTAACCCCGAAGAGGTGGGTTTAACGCCTGCAACAATAGGCACACTCAGAGGTGGAGATGTGCAAGAAAATGCGGAGATTTTAAAAGCAGTACTACAAGGCAAGGGAACTCAAGCGCAACAGGATGCTGTAGCGTTAAATACCTCATTGGCGCTACAAGTTGCTGGTGCGATCCCACTGCTAGACCATGCCCAAGGGATTAAGCTAGCTAAGGAGATCCTAAATAGTGGCGCTCCTTGGGTGAAATTGGAACAGTTAGTTCATTTTCTGAAGAATTAGCATCAGCACGCGATTGTGGGCGAAATTCCACGACATTGCGCTTGATGGTGACATCATAATTGCCAAAAAAGTCGTGTCCTAGCAGTCCAGTTTCTAAATCTGAGCCTGCGATCGCCACGGCTACTTTATTCACACTGACCCCAGCCGCAGCCATCGAATTAACATAGCCAATAGTAAATTCTACTTGCTTAGAACTGGCTGTGTTGGCTTTGGTTCTACCGACTGGTACTACACCCAAAGCATTTGCCATGTTTTGGGTGATTACAGTTCCGCTAGCCCCTGTATCCACAATCATCTCGAATTTGCGATCGCCGTTGAAGGTGACATCAATAATTGGTGTCCCCCCGATACGGCGTTTGATTGGGGCTGTAAAGACAGCTTGATCCTCAGCAATTTGTGCCGATGGTATCAAAACAGATTGCACTGCTGGCTGTGATTTTGCTACCAGTGGGGATAAAGGTTGAGTAGACTGAGGCGGGTTTTTTCTTGCTGATGGAACTACAACCACTACCCGTTGAGGAGCCTTTTGAGGTGGTTGTACCGCAATTGGCGCGAGAGGTTTGGGTGTAGCTTTATCCAAAGCATATTGAATCTGGCGCTGGTATTCGGAGATTTTGATTTGCGCGACCGTGAAATTAGGGCTTTCTTGCTGGACGTTTTTCATCAGCGCGATCGCATCCTGAAACTGAGTTGCTACCAACTTCCAATCATCAGGAGATTGGGCAGACTGGCTAATTGTCATCGCACCTGCGGCTTTGTCCAGCGCCAATTCAAAAGAATTCAATTGAATAGCAGGTTCAGACAGTGGCTGTGGTTCTGGGTCGGATAAAGGTGAAGCTTCGACAAAAGGCGATGCTGCTATCTTGTCCGCAAGCTGAGGTTGCTTTTGGTCAACAGTCACAGTAGTCTGTTTGTCTTTACTACAAGCAACACCCAAAACCGCTAGCGCACTTGTTAAACAAATCAGGGTTGCACGGGATAAAAAAGACTGAAGCATAATTAACTTCGATTTTACCTGCCAGAAGGTGAGGAAATCTACCTCTTTTGCGGGAAAGTTGGGATTGGGGATTGGGGATTAGGGACTGGGGATTGGGGACTGGGGATTGGGGATTGGGAAGAAGGGAGACAAGCAGGATAACTATTAATCACTAAACTTTCTGTTCTCTGGCAAACACCAAACAACAAACAACAAACAACAAACAACAAATGACAAATGACAAATGCTTTTTATCGCTAATTTGTCCGACTCATGGGATAATTAACATTCGCAAGCTTACTAGGGACTAAAGAATAGGTCTAAGACTAGTAAAATCCTAATCCCTAGCTCCTAGCCCTAGCTTTTAACCCCTAATCATGATTGCTTATGCCCCTGTCTGACACAATCCCGGCTTTACTTGTTCTAGCGGATGGCACCGCTTATCGCGGTTGGTCTTTTGGTGCTATAGGAACCACAATTGGGGAAGTGGTATTTAACACTGGCATGACTGGGTATCAAGAAGTGTTGACCGATCCCAGCTATTGCGGACAAATTGTCGTGTTTACCTATCCTGAATTGGGTAACACTGGTGTTAATACCGAAGATGAGGAATCAGCTAGACCGCAGGTGCGAGGTGCGATCGCCCGCAATATTTGCCACCGCCCAAGTAACTGGCGCTCAACACAATCTTTGCCTGATTACTTGAAACAGCACCAAATCCCCGGCATTTATGGGATTGATACTCGCGCCCTCACCCGGAAAATTCGGATGTATGGAGCTATGAATGGTGGAATTTCTACATCTATTTTGGATGAGGCGGAGTTATTAGAACAGGTACAGGCAGCCCCTAGTATGCAAGGGCTAAATCTGGTGCGTGAAGTCACGACCCGAAAGGTTTATGAATGGTCTGACCCTACTATCCCTGCTTGGGAATTTAACTCCAATGTGTCTGAGAGCAACGGAGAAACCTTTACCGTTGTTGCCCTTGACTTTGGAGTGAAGCGGAATATATTACGGCGGTTAGCCAGTTATGGTTGTCAAGTCATTGTTGTACCCGCGAATACAGCACCAGAGGAAATTCTCAAATATAATCCAGATGGTATCTTTCTTTCCAACGGGCCAGGCGATCCAGCAGCGGTAACAGAAGGAATTGAAACTACCAAGGCATTGCTAGGCGCTCAAAAACCCATCTTTGGCATTTGTATGGGACATCAAATTTTGGGTCATGCCTTGGGAGCAGAAACCTTTAAACTCAAGTTTGGGCATCGGGGATTAAATCAACCTGCGGGTTTACAGCAACGGGTAGAAATTACCAGCCAAAACCACAGTTTTGCTATTAACCCAGATTCTTTACCAGAAGCAGTGGTAGAAATCAGCCACCTGAACTTGAACGATCGCACTGTTGCTGGTGTCCGTCACAAGTCTTTACCCGTGTTCTCGGTGCAATACCACCCCGAAGCTAGCCCAGGCCCTCACGATGCTGATTACTTGTTTGAGGACTTTGTCAAAGCCATGCGAGCAGCACGTCAATCGCAGGGGGATAGGAATTAGGGACTGGGGATTGGGGATTGGGGACTGGGGACTGGGGACTGGGGACTGGGGATAAGGGAGATGAGGGAGCAGGGTAGAAATTAATAATTCCCATGCCCGATGCCCAATGCCCCATGCCCTAAGTCATCAGGTTGTAGACAAATTGTACCAAAACCATTTATACTGGAGCGTTCACTTTCACCATGAGGAGGGAGTTATTGCTGAGCAACTGAATCTAACTGTGAGCCTAAGGGGTACTCGTGAAACCCGGGATAACTATCAGCTATTCCGCCTCACAGGTTTATTAGATGCCTTTTCTGAGCCGACATTTCGCAAGGTACTGGGTGGCAAAATTGATGAGGGGCCAAAGCATATTATTTTGGATCTCTCACAAATTGACTTTGTTGATAGCTCTGGCTTAGGTGCTTTGGTGCAGCTAGCCAAGCAGGCCCAAACCCTTTCTGGCACCTTGCAAATTGTCACTAATGCCCGTGTAACTCAAACGGTCAAGCTGGTTCGCTTAGAGAAGTTTCTCTCCCTGCAATCAAATGTTGAAGCGGCTCTAGAAAACATCAAGTCTTCTTGATTGCTTGACCACTAACACCAATCTAGCTATCCGATGTTTTATCTGGATAGCTTAATTTTTGTCAAAGCCCTTAAGTATAGCTCTTTGGTGCTTAAGGAGACATAAAAGATAGCTAATCTGAAATAAAATGTCAAATTCTCAACAAAAAAAATAAAACTTTAGTCAGTAATTTTGGTAGTGTATATTATGCTAAGTATTTAAAAACAATATCTATGATGCCTGCCAAATGTAGCCTACTAAGGAATGAATAACTTGTGAAGCCGGAGCAAGAAGAGTTATTAGATGGACAAAATGAACCTCTAACTCAAAATTCATTTTGGACGCAAGCACTCTTGGTAAGCACAGGGCAACTACCCCAATCCATGACGCACTCACAAGTGCAACAAATTTCTCCTGCGGCATTAGCATACTTGGGAGATGCAATCTATGAATTATATGTTAGAATGTTTTATCTAATGCCATTGCAGCGACCAGATACTTACCATCGTCTGGTAGTGGCACAGGTGAGAGCAGAACAACAAGCGCTACATTTGCGATCGCTCATTCCTCATTTAAAGGAAATAGAATTAGATATAGTCCGAAGAGGTCGCAACGCCGCCACAGGACGCTCTAAGCGAGTTGATCCCGAAATTTACCAGCAAGCAACTAGTCTAGAAACTTTAATTGGCTACCTTTATCTGACTGATTTCCCACGATTAACCGAATTGTTGCAAACGCTCGAGATAGAAAAATAGTGGGCAACTAATCTCACGAATCTTAAATCCAGTAGAGTTGATTTCGGTCAGTTAGGGAATTCCTATGCCCACCTAAAAGTTATCCCAAACACTCGTATGTCGAATAAATCAAAAAAAATTACCACGGTTGGCGAACCTAATCGCGTTGCTCCCCCTGTGAAAGTTAAAGGTAAGCGGATTCTGGCTAATCCTATCCGCAATCCCAGAAAGGTTGATGGTAAGCCTGTTGCTGCTAAAGTGCAGCCAAACCGGAACTTTGTGCCACCATCGTTGCCAAGCAAGGCGATCGCAGAAGATAGTGACATTATATATGGCCGTCATCCAGTATTAAGTGCTTTGGAAAACCAAAGAGGTCTTAACCGTATTTGGGTTACTGCTCGGTTACGCTACGATCCCCGCTTTCATGCTTTGATCCTGCAAGCTAAAGAAAATGGTGCAGTCATTGATGAAGTAGAACCAAAGCGCTTAGATCAAATTACTGATGGAGCTAATCACCAAGGGATTGCAGCACAAATTTCCCCTTACAGCTACATTGAATTACATGATTTGATTGCCAAGGCCAAATCTGTCAACGATCCCGTAATCATCGTTGCTGATGGGATCACAGATCCCCACAACTTGGGTGCAATTATTCGTACTGCAGAAGCTATTGGCGCACAAGGTTTAGTAATTCCCCAACGACGGGCTGCTGGAATCACTTCTACAGTGGTAAAAGTAGCAGCCGGTGCTTTAGAAAACTTCCCAGTCGCTCGCGTTGTCAATCTCAGCCGTGCAATGGAAGAACTTAAGGACGCTGGTTTTTGGATTTATGGCACAGCGGCTACGGGTAGCGAACCTTTGCATACAATTAGCTTTAGCGGGCCGATTGTTTTAGTCATTGGCTCTGAAGGGGAAGGACTGAGTATGCTCATACAGAAGTCTTGTGATGTACTGGTATCAATTCCTCTGCAGGGTAAAACCCCCAGCCTGAATGCCTCAGTAGCAGCAGGTATGGCGCTTTATGAGATTTATCGCCAGCGCTCCTTAAACACTCTTTACTTAGACAAATTGCACAAACCTCTTTAAAAATTCAGAGTAAAAGAGTATAAAGAAATGTAAAGCAAAAACCAGACAGCAAAATACTGTTTAATATCCAATACCTCATTCATAAATTGGCAACTACCATGAAAACCATTTGGGATGACCTAAAGGAAACGTTGATTAGTACAGTCAACAATCTTGGCTTGGCTTGGTGGGTAGAGATTGTGACACAAAATCCCCGTTGCACATACTACTTTGGCCCATTTTTGAACTCTGTGGATGCCAATGTCGCCGTTAAAGGCTACATAGAAGATTTGGAAGCTGAAGGCGCACAGGGAATCATTGTTAACGTTAAGCGTTGTAAACCCGATTCTTTGACAATTGCTGATGACTTGGGGGAAAGGATTGACCGTAAAGTAAAGCCTGCCTTTAGCGGTCAATATTAATTAAATTAGGCTCCCATTCAGTCTTCTCAGTGTTTAGTCCTGTAGAACCTACACAAACACAAAGTTGCTTTTGTCTGGATTTTTGATTTGCTGGCGATAAGTCCTTGATAAGACAGAATGCTTAATACTTCTCAGTACGGGCTAAACGCCCTGCTATCACTGATAGGGCTTACAATCAATCACGGGTCAATAGTTAAAAAAATTTTCCCAATTTGCACTATTGACCGCAAAAAATAATGATAGTAAAAGCATTATTGATTTATGTAGAAAAACCCAGTGAAACTACATTAATTCACCACAAAAGAATTAATTCCTAGGATAATTAATTTGAAAATTTGAAATTTTCCCAGGGGTTAATTAAACTTCTTTGGACAAAATTTAGTCCAAAAATCAGTTTCTCTCCAACAGGAGAATATTAAAACTGTGATTTTTAATGCTTAACTGGCTAAAATTTCTGGAGAATGGAGTTGTAGCCAGTTATCAATATCTCCTAATACTTGATCTGGGATTTCCCAAGGGAATAAATGAGCAGTATGGGGATAAGATTGCCATTGACAATTTTTAAGATGGCGAGCCGTTTCTAAACTAGCATCAACTGTGATGTGACGGTCTTGGGCACCAGCCATTACTAGGGTAGGACATTCAATTTGCCATAAGTCTGTCAGCCTGTTGTACCCAGAACGAATGGCAGTAAACAAGGCATTAGTAGCAGCCCCAGATGTTTGTAAATAAGCGGGTACAGCGTCCTGAGCGATATAACTGTATGCTTTAGGCGTATGTTGTTGGATTAAGTAACGAAACAGCGATCGCTTACCAAAAGTATCAATATTCCATTGCCAACTAGGTTTGATATAGTTCAATATTCCTGCCACACCAGTATATAAATTATCCTGCCAAGTGATCGGAGGATGATTCCCACGGGGTCTGGCAGCTGTAGCCACCAAAATTAGCCCAGTAACACGCTGTGGGAAGCGCAATGCTAATTCCATTGCCAATATACCACCCAGAGACCACCCCAATACTAAACATTTTTCAATCTGAAAGCGGTCTAATAAGGCTTCTAAGTCATGTAAATGGTCTTCCATTTTAAAATTGCCCTGGAAGCGACTTTTCCCATATCCACGCAAATCAGGGGCAAAAGTTTGGTAACGCTGCGAGAGGTGATTTGTAAATACAGCCAGACTGCGACCAGAACCAGGATGACCATGCAAAGCCAAAATGGGGAAGCCTTGACCTTGAACGTAGACATTCAACTTTGCAGCACTAGCCGTAGGATAACTATGGCGATCGCCCATTACGTTCTGTTCTCCTGACTACCAAACAAAATATCTTGCTTCTAATTGTTACAAAAAGTCGGTGGGAAAGCCCACTCTTTCAAGATGGGGTTCAAGCCAACCTATATTTATTTTTTTCTTCCAAAGTGATTAAAGAGTGCTAATAGCAATTACGAATTACGAATTATTGGGGATGGAGTAGCTAAGGGTAATGTAAACCAAAAAGTTAAACCTTGCTTGCGACTACTAATCACACCTATTTCGCCACCATGAGCCTGAATGATTTGCCGACTGAGGTACATTTTTAAAGCTAGGCTGGTGGAGCAACAAGCTTGCGGTTCGCGAACAGATAAATCAAATAGGCGATCGCACTCTAGTTTGCTCATGACGATACCATTATCTTGAATTTCGGTGCGAATCATGCCAGGTTCAATTTTGGTTTTAATGGTAAAACGTAACCCTGGGGGATTATTTTGCAATCTGTGGGTAAATAAATTAGCTACGACTCTTTGCAACTGAGTTGGATCTGCCATTACCAATGGTAAATCGTCAGGTAGTAAGTTATTCAGTATGGCTTGGTTTTGGTTGAGCATCGGCTGCAAGTCTTTAATAATCGACTCCAGCAGCGTACTAAAATGTACCAATTCCCGGCGCAGGGCCATTCCTTGACCTTCGCAACTATGAATTTCTAGTAATGAGTCAATCATTCCTAATTGACGGTCATTACCTTGAATCATCCGCTCAATTACCGAACGTGGGACGGGAATTTCCGATGGAGAAGCTTCCTGATTCTGTCCGCGATTTTTGAGTAAATTTTTCAGCACCAATAAGTTACCCATGACCGCAGTCCGCAAATCGTGAGCAACGGTGTGCAATACTACATCTTTCACCCGTTGCAGCCCTTCTAGTTCCTGCATTTTCTGTTGTAGTTGGGCGGTACGTTCTTCTACCTGGTGTTCTAAATTAGTATTGAGTGTTGCCAATTCTTGGTAAAGTCGAGCTTGTTGAATAGCGATCGCTAACTGCTCTGACATTTGTTGGAGTAAATCTATTTCTATAGCTTGCCAGTGACGTGGCCCGGAACATTGGTTAGCAATTAACGCCCCCAATAATTCATTGTTGACCATAATTGGTACAGCCAAGGTCGCCCGGGTTTGGAATTGTTCATAGTGTGCCTTTAATTTGGGCGATGCAGCTACTTGATTGATATCTTCTACTAAGCGCACCCGATTAGTAGAGAGGAGAGTTTTTAATTCTTGGAGATAAGTTTTATCTTCAGTTGTCCAACCTAAGATAGCAGGATATTTAGGGTCTACTGATTCCGCAACCGTTTTGGCTCCTTGTTTGGGATCATTTAGACCAATAAAAACTCGGTCGGCTTGCAAAAACTGTCTGACTTCTGTCACCGTAGTTTGCAGAATTTGCTCTAAGTTGAGGGAAGAGCGAATTCTGGCTAAGGTTTCCGTCAACAAGCGATCGCGCTGTGCAGAAAGGCGCAATTGGGCTTCTACTTGCTTACGTTCGGTAATGTCGTGATTGACTGCTAAGATGCAGGGAGTGCCGTCTAATTCAATAATTTCTGCCGATAGCAGTGATGTGAGAATCTGTCCTGATTTAGCGCGAAATTCTATTTCTAAGTTTCGTACCATACCCAGGTCTCGCAATTCCTGTATTAATTTCATGCGATCGCGCTTATTGACCCACATATTTAATTCAAAAGATGTGCGTCCAATCGCTTCATCTCGCTCAAAGCCCGAAAGTCTGACAAAACTGTCGTTAATTTCGATGTAGCGTCCTTCTTGCAGGGTACTGAGACTGATGGGATTAGGACTGCAACGAAAAGCTTTAGAATACTTTTGCGCCAAGCTTTGCAAATTCGCTTCTGCTAGTTTGCGCTCCGTAATATCTCGGACAATAGCTAATACTTCATCTGTACCACTTGCTACCAAACGTGCCTCATAATCGCGAATTCCTAAAGGCGTTGGTAGTTGATATTCACAGGTTTGCAAATGATGAGCATCCAAAGTTTTAGCGATCGCTTCTTGGCTAATTGCAACTACATCTGTTGGTAAAATATCTGCCAAATTTTTACCAACTATTTCTTCTCTGGGTAAAACTATGTTTGCGCCGTCACCTTTTAAGTCCAAATACTCACCATCACGGCTGAGGCGAAACATCAAATCGGGAATCGCATCTAAAATCGCTTTATAGCGCCTCTCGCTGGTTCGCAATTCTTCCTCTGCTTGCTTGCGGTCTGTAATATCCATTACTAAACCCTCCCACAGCCAATCACCATTAGCTTGTAGTTCTAGCTGAGAAGCGCCTTGAATCCACTTGATTTTGCCACTCGGTGTAATGATGCGACCTTCCCAACGCCAAGGTGACAAAGTAGCTTTAGCAACCTCAATAGATTCTGCAAGGCTGTTCGCATCCTGTGGATGAACTAGTTTGTATAGTACCTGCAAATCTGCTTGAATAACTTCTGGTTCTAACTCATATAATTCACGACAACCAGAACTTACATACATCACCTGTTCAGAACCATCCTGACGTTGCAAAACTTGGAAAATCATTCCCGGTAAATTAGCAGCAATTTTCTCCAACAAAGTTAGAGTCCTATGTGGAAAATCTGGTTTATGCAGTAATTTTACAGTTTCATCCACTTTTTGTGCCTTTGTACAGCCAGGAACTAATGTAATCTTGGCAATTGTTGCCATCTTGACAATTTTGATGTGAGTAACATCATTGCTGTCAGCAGCAAAACTACCCCTTATTTCAGGGTAATTCTGCTTGATGCGATCGCATTCCCCCAATCGGGTGAACAGTTACTATTAGCGCTTATCAAAAATCAAAACTTCAAATTACAAAGGGGCTTGTGTAGGTGCTTCACATATCATAATGATTTTATTTTATCTATAACCCAAGCAAGCGCGTCTAAAAACTGTTTGAGAAATACATTATCTTTGAGAACGAAGAAAGGAATATACCAGCAATAAGAATTAATAGAAATTGATGTCCCTACAGCAGACTTAAATCCAACCATAATAAATCCACCTTATAGACCTAATTTAAAATTACCAATTTTATTAAACTGTGAAAAATAACTTAGCTAATTAATCACATCAATTGCTATAAAAGATGACTTTAAAAGAAACGATTTCTCCAACACCAGAAATAGAATCACTAACTCAAGAAACTTTTGCCCATGCTTTGAGGGTGCTTGCCCATCTTGACAGCGATTTTGCTCGCATTCTCGAAAAATTTGGGCCGCCACCAATGTGGGAAAGAGAAAGGGGTTTTCCTAGCTTGCTGCGGATTATTTTAGAACAGCAAGTTTCCTTAGCAGCAGCCAAGGCTGTTTATGCACGTTTGTGTGAAGTTATCCAACCACTCACACCCGAGAATTTTTTAACGCTGGATGATATGCAATTAAGAGGAGTTGGGTTTAGTCGGCAAAAAATGCTCTATTGTCGAGAATTAGCAAGTGCAATCAGCAATGGTCAGCTGAATTTAATTCAACTAGAAACAATGGATGAAACGACTATTAGAAGTGAATTAAAGCGCATCAAAGGTATTGGAGACTGGACAGTAGATATTTACTTGCTGATGGCGCTACAACGTCCTGATGTGTTTCCCAAAGGCGATTTAGGAGTAGCGATCGCTTTACAAAAGCTTAAAGGATTAACAACACGCCCCACACCCACAGAAATAGAAGCGATCGCCCAAAATTGGCGGCCTTGGCGTGCAGTTGCTACCAGAATCCTCTGGCACTATTATCTCAGTGCCCTAACAGCAAATTCCAAATTAAAAAACTTTTAAGCCTCTGAGCCTGTGCGTAAACTTAATTACCTTAAACCTTGCTCTTTCAACAAAGAATCAACCCAAACTGCTTGTTCTGCCGATAATGGTGGCACAGGCTCACGAGTATAATCTATAGCCAAATCCAATCCAGCCCGGTCATACACCCCATGTATCAATGTTTGCAAATCTAATAATGGCTCTGTATCTTCCTTTCGCAGCGGTAATAGAAAGGATGGAATTGGTTCTGACAAATTAAACGGATATAACTCAGCTTTGGGGCGAGAGTTACTGCGACTCACTAAAATTCTATAACTGGACTGAATCTCATTCCCTAAAATAGGCATGGGTTTTCCGCCTCTTAGCAGATCAATTTCCACCAGATGAGACAAACTACCTAATATCTGTTGACGCTTCCCTTCATAAGCACTTCTTCCCTCTCCTGAACGCTTATTTTTGGGTGAGATCACCTCAATTACTGTGACAACTTCCCCTGTCCCTACTTCCCTCACCTCTAAATATCCTTCTCGCACTTCCTCTGGCATGGGAACATTAACTGTAATCGGCTTAACTGCTGGCGTTACAACCGCAACGCTAGATAATTCTGCTTCAGTTTTTGTGAGCGATCGCCCTACACTCACATCAGGAATACCAACTAGAACAGAATTTTCATCGGTTACTTGATATACCCGTTTTTCAATAGCAACTCGATATTTTGGGCGTATATGGGGAGCTATAACATCAGCTATAGCTACAATCAGCCTACTATGAACTTCTGGCCAAAGTTCAGGATTTTCGAGGTAGGGATTCATCCCCGGAAATTGTGAGAGCATAAGGGTAGGATGTGATTCTCGTTGCTCATATCCTACCAAATTCAGTTTTTGGGTATGGCAGGCCAAATACCTGCCTATGGAAGAGATTAGAACTTTCCAGTAAAAACTCGTTCTGCTGGGCCAGTCATATAAATTCGTTGGTCAATTTCTGACCATTCAATTTGTAAGGGGCCACCAGGGAGTTCTACAGTGGCGATGCGATCGCATTTTCCAGTTAACACACCAGCCACTAAGGAAGCACAAGCACCAGTACCGCAAGCTAAAGTAATACCAGCGCCTCGTTCCCAAACTCGCATTTTTAAGTAATCACGACTAACTACTTGAATAAATTCGGTATTTGTGCGTTGAGGAAAAGCTGAGTGATGTTCAAACTGTGACCCAATGCTTTCCAAAGGGATTGTGGCTACATCTTCTACAAAAGTAATACAGTGAGGATTGCCCATACTCACACAGGTAACTTCCCAAGTTTTACCCGCTACCTCTAGCGGTTGATTAATTACCTTGGTATCCGCAACAGTCAAGGTAGTGGGAATTTCTCCAGCCAGTAATTTGGGTAAACCCATATCTACCTTCACTTGGCCATCCGCCATCAGTTGCGGTGACATCACACCAGCCAAAGTATGAATGCGATATAAATCTTTAGTTCTCGATTCACCTTCTAAATCAGCTAAAAACACACCTAAGCAGCGAATCCCATTACCGCACATTTCCGGTTCTGAACCATCGGAATTAAAAATTCGCATGGTGTAGTCAGTACCGTTTTCTCCTGGCAAAGCAAAAATTACACCATCTGCACCGATGCCAAAGTGGCGATCGCACAACTTGATTGCTTGCTCTGGAGTGATTACTGGCTCAGATGAAGAGCGATTATCAACGAGAATAAAGTCATTGCCCAAACCGTGATACTTAGTAAATTCGATTGCCATTTACCCAAGGATGAATTATCAAAGATTAGTTACTGTCGATTATGGATGAGAAAGTGGTCATTTGGGCATCGGTAATAGGTCATTACTAATGGGTATTTGTTCTGTCTCCCTTGCTCCCCAATCCCTAATCCCTAATCCCCAATCTCTAATCCCCAATCCCCTATGCATACATCACCAGCAAAAACGCTTACAGAATTCGACACTTCACTGCCCAGTATTCGGCAAGTACAAAACCTGATTAAAAATGCAGCAGCAGTAGATTTCAAACTAGTGACGGGCGATTTACTTACAGGTAGGATAATTTGGCAAGATCCAAACTGCGTCTGTATTGTGGATGAAAACAGTCAGCAAACTACACTTTGGAAGCACGCGATCGCTTACATTAAGCCTAAAATTTAGGCTTGTTTGCTGGCTAAGATTCCCCAAATTTGTATTTGCAGGTTATGTTTCTTTAACCATGCCCTTTAATTTCTTGACTGATCTACAGGCAGAAATTCTTTTAGGGCTTCTGCCTCATCAGTTTTTACCATTGGTATGGATAGCGGGACTGCCTCAGGTGCAGTAAATAAAGGTTGTAGTTGATTGAGACTCTCTAAGCTGCCACATAACAATACTTGATCGCCGTCTCGCAAGTCCATGTGGCTATCAGGAGAGCGGATAAATTTCCCATCACGCCGGATTGCCTCTACTTTTACGGCGTATTTGTTACTAATATCTAAATCTGCTAAAGTTTTACCTAAAATTGGAGTATCAGCATTAATTGCTGTCCACTGACAAGCGCTATTTTCGCCTGGGACGGCTGTTCTCCCAACAGCAAATTCTGCCAAAGCTGCTAGTTCTTCATCTGCTCCCACCACCAGTAAGCGATCGCCTTCTTGCAATCTGGTTTGGTTATTGGGATAGTCGATTTCTTCGCCATTAGCGCGACGAATTGCCATTAAACTCACCCCAATTAAGTAACGCATATCTGCTTCTTCTAAGCTCATACCAATTAGGGGAGAACCAGATGGTAGGGGATACCAACGGCGATTTAAATCTTGTGTTACGTGTTCTAAATTACGAGAAACTTCCGAGGCGGTCTGTTCTGGTCGCAAGTCTAAGTAATGATCTTTGCGAATTTGCTGCATTTCCCGTTGGACAACATCTCCTGCCAAGCCTAAACCTTTTAACAAATAGGTTGCCATTTCTAAGCTGGCTTCAAACTCTGGTTGTACAACTTCCCTAGCACCCAGTTGATAAAGCACTTCAATATTTTTATCTTGGGTAGCGCGGACAACTAAATCTAATTCTGGACAGAGTTCTAAAGCGCGTTTAAGGCAAAGACGTGTACTCATGGGGTCAGGAAGTGCGATCGCCATTCCTTTGGCATGATTCACCCCAGCAGTTTCTAACACATGTAAACTCACACAATTGCCATATACATAAGGAACTCCTGCTTCCCGTAATTTCTGAATTCTGCTTTCAGATTGGTCGATGACGACTACAGGTAGCTGGTGTTGCTGTAATAATTTGACTAAATTTTTGCCGACTCGCCCATAACCACAAACTACTACATGACCTTTCAATGGCAAATCTTCGGAGATATCCCGCGGTTGGACTTCTTCTAAATAAGGTTTCAGCCACGGCATCGATTCTGCCACAGTAAATAAAAATGGCACCAAACGTAGCACAAACGGGGTAATAACAAGTGTGACTGCTGTAGTTCCTAAAATCAGTAAATACACAGTACGCGAAACCAAGCCCAAAGCCTGCCCTTCACTGGCAAGTACAAAGGAAAATTCCCCAATTTGAGCCAGCCCCAACCCAGCAATTAAAGCTGTTTTTAAGGGATAGCGGAACAGTTTTACCAAAGGCGTAATGATTAAAAACTTACCTACAAAAACTATTGCCACTAAACCCAAAATCAATTCCAGGTTTTTCCACAAAAACACTGGGTCAATCAACATCCCAATAGATGCGAAAAATAAACTGGCAAAGATGTCTCTCAGCGGCTCCACATAGGTCAAAGTTTGGTCGGCGTATTCCACTTCGGAAATCATCAAACCCGCGACAAACGCCCCCATTTCAATGGATAGACCTAAATACTCTGTCAGCAGGGCAATTCCCAAGCAAAGTGCCACTACACCTAATAAAAATAGCTCTTTGCTTTCAGTACGAGCCAGAAGTCTTAACAGTGGCGGAATCAGCCAAATCCCAGCAACAACTGCACCTGCAGCAAATAAGCCAATGCGTACCAGCGCTGTCACCACCGCGACACCAATCGCTTCACCTGGTTCATGCAGAGCTGGTAGGACTGCTAGCATTAGCCCTAATGCCAAGTCCTGCACCACCAAAATACCCAGCATTACCTGACCGTGGGGCGTTTCTGTTTCGTTGCTTTCCATCAAGCATTTGAGGACAACTGCGGTTGAAGATAAAGACAGAATTGACCCCAAAAATACGCCCTTAGCAGGTAAGGCTCCCCAAGCACCCGTCACACCGCAGATCAGAACCGTGATTAAAATCGTCAGCGCAATTTGTAGCCCTCCTCCACCCAGTGCGATCGCTTTTACCTTTTTGAGTTCTGCAAAGGAAAACTCTACACCCAAGGCAAATAACAGGAAAGCGACCCCAAACTGAGCCAGAGTCTCCACTTGAATAACTTCTTTAATTAATCCCAGTCCTGCAGGCCCCACCACCATCCCGCCGATGAGATACCCTAACAACACAGGTTGTCGTAACAGCGCCGCAAACAGTCCGCCACAGGCTGCAACAGCGAGAACTGAGACTAAATCAACAATTAACCTAAAATCTTCTTGCACCAGTTTTAAAAAGAACTATTAAGACCTATTAACCTCAGCATACAAATTTTTATATATCTATGCTCAAGTTATTGGTGCAAGGAAAACAAAATTTGCAGATTTATTGCTAAATATTCATAGAGGAAGCTGCGCCTCGACTCCACTCGTTGATCAGGGGTAGAAGGGGAGAGTGTGGAGATAAATTAAGTATTGTCCAATGCCCAATGCCCCATGCCCTATGCCCAAAAAACATAAGCGTGCCGCAACAGCACGCTTATTAATGTATATTTAACAAATTTCAAACTTCTCTTTATCAACCACCTGCAACAGCAGGGACAATACTGACTTCATCACCATCTTTGAGAGATGTAGCTGTCCCATCCAAAAAGCGAATATCTTCGCTATTGACATACAAATTCAAAAAGCGCCGTGGTGCTCCTGCTTCATCGCATAAGCGCGCTTTAATACCAGGACAGCTTTGTTCTAAAGAATCAAATAATTCTGCGATCGTACTGCCACTGCATTCTAATGTAGCTTGGTTATTGGTAAATTTTTGAAGAGCCGTGGGAACTAAAACTGTTACAGACATAATTGAAGTAAGAAGTGTGAAATAAGAAGTATAAAGTATGAAGTATGAAGGATTGAGTTTAATCTTTCATCCTTTACCTTTCATCCTTTAGACGAGTACTTGCTGCCATTCCAAACGATCAAGAGTGCGAGAACGCTCTAGTGCGCGTTCAAAACTGTCGAGTTTGGCATCAATTGTCAAAGGTTCGCCAATATAGCCGTGAAGAGCTTCTTGAGTTTTCAAACCATTGCCAGTGATGTATACCACAGTAGTTTCATCTGGATCAATTTTGCCAGCTTCTACTAATTTTTTCAGCACTGCAACGGTTGTACCACCAGCTGTTTCAGTGAAAATGCCTTCTGTTTCAGCTAACAGCTTGATGCCTTCAATGATTTCTGCATCATTGACTGATTCAATATTACCGTTAGTTTTGTTAGCTATTTCTATGGCATAAACACCATCGGCTGGGTTGCCAATCGCAATAGATTTAGCAATGGTATTTGGTTTGACTGGTTTAATAAAATCACGTCCTTCTTTATATGCTTGCGCGATGGGAGAACAACCCTCAGCTTGCGCGCCGCTAAAACGGACTTTCTTGTCTTCTACTAAACCAACTTCTACAAATTCTTTGAATCCTTTATAAATTTTTGTAAATAGCGAACCAGATGCTAGAGGTGCAACGATATGGTCAGGTAATTCCCAACCTAGTTGTTCAGCCACTTCAAAGCCTAGGGTCTTAGAACCTTCCGAATAGTAGGGGCGAAGATTAATATTGACAAAACCCCATCCATGTGTATTAGCTACTTCCGAACACAGACGATTAACCTGATCGTAATTACCCTTCACAGCCATCAATGTTGGGCTGTAGATCAGGCTACCCATGACTTTGCCAGCTTCCAAATCTGCGGGGATAAATACACAGCAATCTAACCCAGCATGAGCTGCGATCGCAGCTGTAGAATTAGCCAAATTACCAGTACTAGCGCAAGAAACAGTAGTAAAGCCTAACTCTCTAGCTCTACTTAAAGCCACTGAAACCACCCGATCCTTGAAGCTGAGGGTGGGCATATTGACAGCATCATTTTTAATATAAAGCTTGTTTAGACCCAGACGACGAGCCAGACGGTGAGAACGAACCAGGGGAGTCATACCTGTTCCCACATCTATAACATTGTCAGTTGCTACAGGCAGAAAGGCACGGTAACGCCAAATAGAATTCGGGCCAGCTTGAATTTTTTCACGAGTGACAGAATGACGCAGAGCATTGTAGTCATACTTGACTTCTAAAGGCCCAAAGCATAACTCACAAACATGGTTGGCTTTCAGTTCATATTCCTCACCACATTCCTTACACTTCAAGGCTTGAAAATATGTGGCTGCTTCGTTAAGTGCGGATTTTGTCTGAGTCATAAACCTAGCTTTCCCTGTTTGTCTGTCAACTGTCGCCTGATACTAACACGAGTAGAAATACCAGTCAAACATACCCGACTTTTTTTATCGGGTATTTCGAGCTTGTCAAAAGATATGCATCGTTCTGTAGCTTGAATACCTGTCATTTCATCGATGGATATTGTGCGTTCTCCCTTTAGATGACGCTCAATCGCGCTGATGTATAAATCGGTTATATCTTTGACTTTGGCATCAAATTCTTCGTCCACAGGGGGGGGTTAACCAGTAGCGCGAGGCGTGTGGTTGAAGTTCTGCTTCCTCTAATAACCTTCCTACATGGCGGACAGATATTGATTATTTATTCTCCCACCTATATGGTCTGTTTATTTCCGCCGTGCTGTACTAGTACGTTTGAAGTGACTTTAGAAGAATTGATACAAGTTTTGGAAAAGTAGGCGATTGCCTACTTTTAATTAGGTATCTATTGCTAGTATTAACCTAATTTAAGAATTTTGGCTCTCCGAGTGTGGGTATGATAAATTAATACATAAAAAAGGGTGAAGCCATTGATATGGTAAGGTTTCATACAAACAAAACAAAAGATTTGATAAAAATAAAATTTGATTATCTTGAATCCCTTGCCATATAACAAATTGAAGTCTTCTTAAGTATTAATTTTGTATAGCAAGTCTCGGAGAGCCAGAATTTTTAAAATATGCTTTTGAAAATCTGCTAATCCGCCTCGGTTACTGTAAATTACATCACTGCAATAACAAAAGCCTCTCCATATATTATTGGAGAGGCTTTTATTTTTTTATTAATAGCCTGGCATCGAGCTATTGTGGCATAGGGCAACCCCTAGACTATCGTGGCCGCAGCAGCGTTTCACCTCTGAGTTCGGGATGGAGTCAGTGTGGTTCCACAGCGCAATAGACACCAGGAAAACTTGGTGATTGGGGACTGGGGATTAGGGACTGGGGAAGATTTCTTGTTACCTAGTCCCCAGTCACCAGTCCCCAGTCGCTTACACAACCCTGAAGACTGCAAGTAACGCGATATGCAATAGATGTTGAGGTCAAGCCCTCGGTCTATTAGTACTCCTCTGCTTCATGCATTACTGCACTTCCACATAGAGCCTATCAACGGGTGTTCTGCCCGTGACCTTACCCACTTGCGTGGTGAGAGCACTCATCTTGAGGTGGGCTTCCCACTTAGATGCTTTCAGCGGTTATCCGCTCCGCACTTGGCTACCCAGCGTCTACTGTGGGTACAATAACTGGTACACCAGCGGTGCGTTCCTCCCGGTCCTCTCGTACTAAGGAGGACTCCTCTCAATGCTCTTACGCCTGCACCGGATATGGACCGAACTGTCTCACGACGTTCTGAACCCAGCTCACGTACCGCTTTAATGGGCGAACAGCCCAACCCTTGGGACGTACTTCCGCCCCAGGTTGCGATGAGCCGACATCGAGGTGCCAAACCTCCCCGTCGATGTGGACTCTTGGGGGAGATCAGCCTGTTATCCCTAGAGTAACTTTTATCCGTTGAGCGACGGCCATTCCACGCTGCGCCGTCGGATCACTAAGGCCTACTTTCGTACCTGCTTGAGTGGTCACTCTTGCAGTCAAGCTCCCTTTATGCCTTTACACTCGCCGCACGGTTTCCAAGCGTGCTGAGGGAACCTTTGCGCGCCTCCGTTACCTTTTGGGAGGCGACCGCCCCAGTCAAACTGCCCACCTGAAACTGTTCCCCAACCGGGTAACGGTTGCGGGTTAGAATTCTAGCTTCGCCAGAGTGGTATCTCACCGTTGGCTCCATATTCCCCACAAGGAATATCTCAACGCCTCCCACCTATCCTGCGCAAGCGAAGCCCGAACACAATTCCAGGCTACAGTAAAGCTTCATAGGGTCTTTCTGTCCAGGTGCAGGCAGTCCGTATCTTCACAGACATTCCTATTTCGCCGAGTCTCTCTCTGAGACACCATCCAGATCGTTACGCCTTTCGTGCGGGTCGGAACTTACCCGACAAGGAATTTCGCTACCTTAGGACCGTTATAGTTACGGCCGCCGTTCACCGGGGCTTCGGTCGCCAGCTTCACTTTCGCTGACCAGCTTCCTTAACCTTCCGGCACTGGGCAGGCGTCAGCCCCCATACCTCCTCTTTCGAGTTTGCGGAGACCTGTGTTTTTGGTAAACAGTCGCCTGGATCTCTTCACTGCGACCCACTCTCGTGGGCACCCCTTCTTCCGAAGTTACGGGGCCATTTTGCCGAGTTCCTTAGAGAGAGTTATCTCGCGCCCCTTGGTATTCTCAACCTCCCTACCTGTGTCGGTTTCGGGTACGGGTAAGATATGTTCATCACATCACTAGCTTTTCTTGGCACTATCATTGACTACGCGGAGTTCGTAAACTCCTCCCAAACCAATCAGGGTGTAGCTATCTTTCATGCGTCCCTAGCAATGCTCCCATACCTTAGTCAGGGATTAGTCACCCTGTGTCCATCGACTACGCCTTTCGACCTCGCCTTAGGTCCCGACTAACCCAGAGCGGACGAACCTGGCTCTGGAACCCTTAGGGTTTCGGGGTATGTGATTCTCACACATATTTGCGCTACTCAAGCCGACATTCTCACTTCCGTTTCGTCCACAGCTGCTTGCCGCTACTGCTTCTCCCTACCACGGAACGCTCCCCTACCGATTCATTTTTCAACAAATCCCACAGCTTCGGTACATCGCTTAGCCCCGTTCATTTTCGGCGCAAGAGCGCTTGACTAGTGAGCTATTACGCACTCTTTCAAGGGTGGCTGCTTCTAGGCAAACCTCCTAGTTGTCTATGCACTCTCACCTCCTTTCTCACTTAGCGATGATTTGGGGACCTTAGCTGGTGGTCTGGGCTGTTTCCCTCTTGACAATGAAGCTTATCCCCCACTGTCTCACTGGCAATGTGTGCTTTGGGTATTCTGAGTTTGTCTCGATTTGGTACCGGTCTCCCAGCCCGCACCGAAACAGTGCTTTACCCCCCAAATATAATCATTACCGCTGCGCCTAAACACATTTCGGGGAGAACCAGCTAGCTCCTGGTTCGATTGGCATTTCACCCCTAACCACACCTCATCCGCCGATTTTTCAACATCGGTCGGTTCGGACCTCCACTTGGTGTTACCCAAGCTTCATCCTGGACATGGTTAGATCACCAGGGTTCGGGTCTATAAACACTGATTATCGCCCTCTTCAGACTCGCTTTCGCTTTGGCTCCAGCATTCTCGCTTTAACCTACCAGTGCCTATAAGTCGCCGGCTCATTCTTCAACAGGCACGCGGTCATCCGTTTAATCGGACTCCCACTGCTTGTAAGCTGATGGTTTCATGTTCTATTTCACTCCCCTCCCGGGGTTCTTTTCACCTTTCCCTCGCGGTACTGGTTCACTATCGGTCACACAGTAGTATTTAGCCTTACGAGGTGGTCCTCGCTGATTCACATGGGATTCCTCGTGCCCCATGCTACTCGGGATTCAGCTACTATCTTTAAGTTTTCAACTACAGGACTTTCACCTTCTTTGGTGCAGTATTTAGCTGCTTCGTCTAACCGCTAGATTCGACATCGCTGTCCCACTACCCCATTCGGTAAACCAAATGGTTTAGGCTCTTCCCCTTTCGCTCACCACTACTGAGGGAATCTCTGATTTGATTTCTCTTCCTCCAGCTACTAAGATGTTTCAATTCGCTGGGTTGGCTCTTTCCTGCCTATATATTCAGCAGGTAGTACATAGGGTTGCCCCATTCGGATATCTCCGGCTCACAGTCTGCTTCCAACTCCCCGGAGCATTTCGTCGGTAACCACGTCCTTCTTCGCCTCTGTGTGCCTAGGTATCCACCATCAGCCCTTATTAGCTTGACCACATTACAATTGGTTTTCCAACTTGCAGTCTTTCGTCTTTGGCCTTTCGTCTTTTTTTTGACTTTTGACTTTTGACTTTTTTGACTGCCTGCTATTTATCGCGTTACTATGCAGTTTTCAAGGTTCTGGCTGGACTCTCTCCAGCAGTTTGACTGTTATTGAAGTCAATTGCTGAATTCATCCACAATCTTTTATCTCACCACATTCTCTTCTGGCTTCACAAAAGCTACTTAATATTTTTCTTACTTTTGTTACTATCTCCTTTGAGATTATGTGGAGGTTAGCGGACTCGAACCGCTGACATCCTGCTTGCAAAGCAGGCGCTCTACCAACTGAGCTAAACCCCCATCAATAATTCGTAATTTCTAATTCGTAGTTCGTAGTTAATTACGAATTACGCATTCCTAATTACCAATTACTTTCAGGTGGGCCATCCTGGACTCGAACCAGGGACCTCACCCTTATCAGGGGTGCGCTCTAACCACCTGAGCTAATAGCCCATAATTGAGAACCTCTCTATAGTTTGAAAGCCTTAACTATTCCTGCGACCGACCTAGAGTAGACCATCTTTGTCTCTATTGACTGTTTGCAATTGATTTCAAAGTTGGGTAGGTCTCCCTAAAAGGAGGTGATCCAGCCACACCTTCCGGTACGGCTACCTTGTTACGACTTCACCCCAGTCACCAGCACTGCCTTCGGCATCCTCCCCCACGAATGGTTGGAGTAATGACTTCGGGCGTTGCCAGCTTCCATGGTGTGACGGGCGGTGTGTACAAGGCCCGGGAACGAATTCACTGCAGTATGCTGACCTGCAATTACTAGCGATTCCTCCTTCACGCAGGCGAGTTGCAGCCTGCGATCTGAACTGAGCCACGGTTTATGAGATTTGCTTGCTATCACTAGCTCGCTGCCCTTTGTCCGTAGCATTGTAGTACGTGTGTAGCCCAAGACGTAAGGGGCATGCTGACTTGACGTCATCCCCACCTTCCTCCGGTTTGTCACCGGCAGTCTCTCTAGAGTGCCCAACTTAATGCTGGCAACTAAAAACGAGGGTTGCGCTCGTTGCGGGACTTAACCCAACATCTCACGACACGAGCTGACGACAGCCATGCACCACCTGTGTTCGCGCTCCCGAAGGCACCTCTTCCTTTCAGAAGAGTTCGCGACATGTCAAGTCTTGGTAAGGTTCTTCGCGTTGCATCGAATTAAACCACATACTCCACCGCTTGTGCGGGCCCCCGTCAATTCCTTTGAGTTTCACACTTGCGTGCGTACTCCCCAGGCGGGATACTTAACGCGTTAGCTCCGGCACGGCTCGGGTCGATACAAGCCACGCCTAGTATCCATCGTTTACGGCTAGGACTACTGGGGTATCTAATCCCATTCGCTCCCCTAGCTTTCGTCCCTCAGTGTCAGTTGCGGCCTAGCAGAGCGCTTTCGCCACCGGTGTTCTTCCTGATCTCTACGCATTTCACCGCTACACCAGGAATTCCCTCTGCCCCGAACGCACTCTAGCTATGTAGTTTCCACTGCTCTTATGAGGTTGAGCCTCACTCTTTAACAGCAGACTTACATTGCCACCTGCGGACGCTTTACGCCCAATCATTCCGGATAACGCTTGCATCCTCCGTATTACCGCGGCTGCTGGCACGGAGTTAGCCGATGCTTATTCCTCAGGTACCGTCATTTTTTTCTTCCCTGAGAAAAGAGGTTTACAACCCAAGAGCCTTCCTCCCTCACGCGGTATTGCTCCGTCAGGCTTTCGCCCATTGCGGAAAATTCCCCACTGCTGCCTCCCGTAGGAGTCTGGGCCGTGTCTCAGTCCCAGTGTGGCTGATCATCCTCTCAGACCAGCTACTGATCGTCGCCTAGGTGCGCTCTTACCACACCTACTAGCTAATCAGACGCGAGCTCATCTCTAGGCAGCAAGCCTTTTACCTTCCGGCACATCCGGTATTAGCCACCGTTTCCAGTGGTTGTCCCCGACCTAGAGCTAGATTCTCACGCGTTACTCACCCGTCCGCCACTATCTCCGAAGAGACCGTTCGACTTGCATGTGTTAAGCATACCGCCAGCGTTCATCCTGAGCCAGGATCAAACTCTCCATTTTGTAGATAAAGTTCGTTTAGCTCTTTAAAGACTGATTTATACCTCAGTCAGGTAATTCTCTTTACTGACGCAGGGTATATGTTATATACTGGCTTTCAAACTATATTGTTTTCAAGGTTCGGTGTCCCTACCAGCGCCGCTTTTCGCGCTCCGCTCTCAGGCACTTATCTAATATATCGAGCCCACATCCGTTTGTCAACTTTTTTCGGGAAATTTTTTTCGCGTTTGTTTTTGCGTCCCAAAACTCTCCACAGTGCTGGGTTTAGGTAACAATGGTTGATGCACTGTGCTGAAGAAGGAAAGGTAGAGCGTGAATTTTCAGTCGGTAATAGCTTCATTGCATGAATTCTGGGGAAACCGAGGTTGCTTGATTGCCCAGCCTTACGACATTGAGAAGGGAGCGGGAACGAAAAATCCCCATACTTTTTTACGGGCACTGGGGCCAGAGCCTTGGGCGGTTGCTTATGTGGAACCTTGCCGCCGTCCTACAGATGGGCGCTATGGTGAAAACCCTAATCGCTTTCAATACTATTATCAGTACCAAGTTCTGATTAAACCTTCACCAGATAATATCCAAGAGATTTATCTTGATTCTTTAAGAGGGTTAGGGATTCATCCTGAAGACCATGACATAAGGTTTGTGGAAGATAACTGGGAAGATGCAACTGTAGGTGCTTGGGGTACTGGTTGGGAAGTTTGGTTAGATGGAATGGAAATTACCCAATTTACCTACTTCCAACAATGTGGGGGAATTGATTGCCGTCCGGTGTCGATTGAGATTACATACGGTTTAGAACGATTGGCGATGTACCTCCAGCAGGTGGAAGCCATCACTAAAATTCAGTGGACGGACAACATTACTTATGGTGATGTTTTCTTGCAAGCGGAAATTGAACAGTGTACTTATAACTTTGAAGCGTCGAATCCAGAGATGTTGCTGACACTATTTAATCTGTATGAGCAGGAAGCTACTCAATTGACTGAGCGGGGATTGGTTTTACCTGGCTTAGACTATGTCATTAAGTGTTCTCACACTTTTAATTTACTGGATGCGCGGGGTGTAATTTCCGTGACAGAACGGACACGATATATTGCCAGAATTCGGCATTTAGCGCGGAAAGTAGCTACTTTATATGTTGAGCAAAGGGAAAAGTTAGGTTTTCCCTTACTCAAAAATGCCGTAAGTTAAACAGTAGAGATTAACACTGAGGATAATTACAACTTGGCTAAATCCTGAGAACTCCCTCAAAAAGCTCTGGTGTATACACAAGTCTTGAAATTCCACTTGAAGCTTGGTTCCATTGTCTAGCTCTAGGTAATTAAATTACTTCCGAAAGCCAGTCATTGCGTAAAGCCTGCGGTATAGCTGCGCTTAGCGTGTAGCGTCTCGCTGAGAAGAGGAACGACGTAGGTGGAGCCTTTCCACAGGGTAGCAATCGCATAATCCCGTGGTTTGTGCGATTACTTCGCTTCGCGATCGCTGCGCTCGTAATGACAATTTAAAGGAGCTATAAGCTGGAGAGCTTTGCAAAAAGGGTTTTTATGTACACCGTAGCTCAAAAAGGGAGGTTTGGTATTATCCCAGCAAGCAAATAGTGATGGTGTGTAAGAAATGTTGAATTGGAGCGAGTTACTAGAACCGATCGCAGCTTGGTTTCGTTCTTTAGGACTTCCCTATCCAATTGTGCATTGGGGACATCCTGTAATGATGGCGATTGTTGTATTTGTCATGGGTAGTTTTGTCGCAATAGCAGGTTGGAGGGGGAGAATTAGTGCAGATAAAGATGTAGCAATTAAAAGCCGCAGCGATCATCGTCAACTAGCACCTTGGTTATTCTTCTTTCTAGCAGCAGGTTATATAGGTGGGGTATTGTCTTTGGTGATGCAGCGGCAACCAATTTTTGAAAGTCCCCATTTTTACACTGGTACTATTGTGCTGTTGCTGCTACTTGTTAATACAGTGATTTCTCTAAATGGATTTGCTGGTAATAATACGGGATTACGCAGACTTCATGCATACTTAGGTACTACAGCAATTTTAATTTTGTTTATCCATGCAGTACTAGGGTTTAATTTAGGCACATCTTTTTGATAAAGTTATTGCAAAAAGTTGTACAAATAAAGCCTGTGCCCCATAAGACTGGTAGTCACTGGCTCTACAAACACAGCCCGCAGATGCGGGTTTCATTTTATAGTCAGCGAGTACTTGTATTAGAAGTCTTATGATTCAGGCTAGTGGTGTAATTATCTGTCTTGGCTATATTGTGGGACTGCTATTTACAGCAGTTCCTTGGGGCGGCGTATGGATTTTGTTGCTAGGAATATTGATAGCAGTGCTGTTGCGGCTACGTTTTCTTAAATCACGGCAACTTACTCAAAAACCAGAAAATGCTGCAACTAAAACTAAGGCAATATCTAGTTTCTGGCAAAATACTCCGCAGCCGAGAATTTGGGTAGCTGCAGGTTTAGTAGGTTTATTGGCTACCCTGTATTTTCAATGGCGAGTACCAGAACCAGGGCCAAAAGATATTAGTAAATTTGTCCCGCCAGGAAATAGTAGTAATCAAGAACAAGTAGTAAGTGTGCGTGGTGAAGTGGCAAGTACACCAAGGTTGACTCGCACTCAGCGAGGACAATTTTGGTTAGAAGCGACTCAGCTAGATGAAGTGAAAAAAGATGATGGCCCCGCAGGTGTAAGTAAAGGGGTAACGGGTAAATTATATGTGACAGTGCCAATACTTCAGGCAACTGGCTTATACCCAGGTCAACAAATTGCGGTAACTGGAGTTTTGTACAAGCCAAAAGCTGCATCTAATCCTGGCGCTTTTGATTTTCAAAAGTTTCTTAAACAGGAAGCTACATTTGCAGGTTTAACAGGCAGACAAATCAATATTTTGGATGAAGAACCGCGTAAATGGGGATGGTGGCAAGTTCGGGAGCGAATTGTGCGATCGCAAGTTCGTTGGCTGGGTATTCCAGAAGGGCCGCTTGTCAGTGCAATGGTTTTAGGTAGCAAAACTGTTGATTTACCTTATGATATCCGCGATTTATTTGTCCAGGCTGGCTTGGCTCATGCTTTAGCAGCTTCCGGATTTCAGACTTCGTTGATTTTGGGAGTGATATTACAGTTAACGAGGCGTGCAAAAAAGGGAACTCAATTTATCCTTGGTTGTTTAGGATTGCTGATTTTCTTGAGTTTAACTGGTTTTCAGCCTGCGGTTTTAAGAGCCGTAATTATGGGTTTTGCGGCATTAGTAGGATTAGCTTTAAAAAGAAAGGTAAAACAATTAGGCTCGCTATTACTGGCGGCAACATTATTATTACTATTTAATCCGTTATGGATTTGGGACTTGGGTTTTCAACTCAGCTTTTTAGCGACGCTGGGATTAGTGGTAACAGTACCACCGATAATTCAACGTTTGGGTTGGTTACCACCTGCGATCGCATCTTTAATTGCTGTCCCCTTAGCTGCAACAATTTGGACTTTACCGTTGCAGTTGTTTTTCTTTGGGGTAGTACCGTCTTACAGTTTAATCCTCAATATTATTACCACCCCATTGATTTCTGTTATTAGTATTGGTGGAATTATTAGTGCCTTAGCAGCATTAATTTGGCCGGACGCTGGCAGTTTTTTAGCGGGAATTTTGCATCCCCCTACTGATTGGCTGATTAAATTAGTAGAATTTTTTAGCAAGTTACCAGGGAATTCCTTTGCTGTAGGTAGCATTTCTCCCTGGCAGATGTTAACTCTTTATACATTAATTTTATTAGTTGTCTTGATCCGCTGGTGGCGACAACGTTGGTGGTTTGCAAGTTTTATTGCTATTGGGTTAGTACTGATTCCTGTTTGGCATTCTGCTAACAGTTTGTTCAGAATTACTGTATTAGCAGCAGGTGCAGAACCAGTTTTAGTGATTCAAGATAGGGGCACTGTTACTTTAATTAATAGTGGAGATGAAAGTACAGGTCGTTTTACGATTTTACCGTTTTTACAGCAGCAAGGTGTGAATAAAATCGATTGGGCGATCGCAACTGATTTTCAGGATCATGAGAGTAGCGGTTGGCTGGAAGTGATGCAGCGCTTACCCATCAAAAATTTTTACAGCTATCCCCCCAAACCAGAAAACATTGTAGAAGCGCAGGTAATTCAACAGGAAGTCCAACAGCGTCAAGGTGTATATCAGCCTTTGGCATTGGGGCAAGCAATAACTACTGGTTCGGTAGTGGCACAATTAATTAATGACCAGTTGCCGATGTTGCAATTGCAAATTCAAGGTCAGAATTGGTTATTAGTAGGTAACCTCAAGTCTAAAGAAATAGCACAGCTAGTCAAGTCTGGGAGTTTACCTCGTCCCCAAGTATTATGGTGTGTGCCTGAGTCTTTGAAAGATTTAGTTTTAGCACTACAACCAGAAATTGCGATCGCATCTTCCCCTGACTTGGAACCAAAGGTTTTGTCTGAACTTAGCCAAAGTCAAACAAAACTTTTCTTTACGGGGCGAGATGGCGCGATTCAATGGACAGCAGGAAGTGATTTTGAAGCCTTTATTCAGGCTACAGAAAATAAGTCCTCTGTGTTGTGATTAGTTTGTGAGTCGTAGCCCCATAATTACTAAGTCACGTTCTACGCCATCAAGTTCTGCGATGTTGGGTAAATGTCCCCAAGGTGTGAATCCAAATCGTTCAAATAGCTTTAAACTGGGCTGGTTATGGGCAAAAATAAAGCCAATTAAAGTTTTTAAGCCTAAATCTGGGCTTTGCTTAATTGCTTGTGCTAAAAGCTGTTGTCCTAAACCGCATTTTTGGAACTCTGGGGCAATATAAATGCTAATTTCGGCAGTCTTACTATAAGCCGGTCGTCCGTAAAAAGATTGGAAACTCAGCCACCCAGCTATTACACTATTTACTTCTATCACCCACAGGGGTCTGTGTGAAGGCGATCGCCCGCGAAACCAATTGAGGCGGCTTTCTATTGACACCGGCTCTAAATCAGCACTAGCCATGCGGGTAGGAATTGCAGCATTGTAAATTGCCACAATAGCTGGTAAGTCAATTTCAGTCGCATGGCGAATAGTCATTGCTGCTGTCTCTGGGAATTTTGGCGAAAATATTTAAAAATAATACCGCTTTAGGGGTAGTAATTCTATAGGTTGAGGTACTAATTGTTCTGTTGATATTACACGAGCAGTTTTTGCTGCTGGGTGCAACTAAATATGTTGATGAGTTCATTGATTGAAATTTCATGAACCTCAATTAGTGTAACTATTTCAATGTGAGTAGCAATCAGTGCAACTACTGCTGCTACAGCTGATCAGATTGCTTTTGTAAGGTACGGTAGAGAAAATAGTTACGAGTGATCTACAGCTTTTACTAGATGACATCAAGGCGCACATCCAGGATTATTTCAAAAACCAAATCATCAACCTAATCTTGCGCCGTAAAACTCAATATCTTTACTCTAGTCTTAATTTTCTGAATCAGATTAGATGATTTGACCTCTTCTTTAAGAAATATTTTTTATAAATTTGCTAAATAAATCTCAAACATAAAATATACAATCATTGATTTATGCAGTAGCTAAAATTACTTTTTGCATCAATCTATATTATTTATTTGAGTAGTAATTTTTGATGTAAACTGCATTAAATTACATAGCCCATTGGGTAATTTTATTTCCAG
Source organism: Nostoc carneum NIES-2107 (assembly GCA_002368155.1). Taxonomy (GTDB): domain Bacteria; phylum Cyanobacteriota; class Cyanobacteriia; order Cyanobacteriales; family Nostocaceae; genus Aulosira; species Aulosira carnea. Next base: position 5,726,898 of record AP018180.1, on the reverse strand, counting down.
CCATAGGTAGAGGTTGATGAAATTATCCATAGCTAGAATCGAGGCAATTGCAAATAGTAATTATTGCCATAGCAATAGATTTTATTTTGAATAATATGCCTACTAACCTCATACATGAGCAGAGTGATACAACTGCTGAAAATACTACTCAATCTCTAGAATTTGAATTGGGTCTTTTTATCCTCAATCTCAAGAATGGTATTTGGCTAGCAGGGATTCCATCTTGGCTTTTTGGCATAACTGATAGAAGTTTGGCTGCATTTGCTGATGGTTATATATCTGCTTTGGATGTGTTTCAGCTATTTACAGCGTCATTTTTCTTTTTAAGTTGGCTGTATTTAAGACCAGAACAAGATGTAAATAGCAATGCAGGTTCTTTATGCCCTATTCAAGATAGCAAGTTTGATTTGAAGAAGCGACACATGATCAGCCAGGAATATATTTTACCTTTTCCTTATCTGTGTCAAATCTATCATTTATTGAATTTAAAACATTTAGAAACTATTCACAAGTTCAGCCTGAACAATCTACGAGTAATTAATATCAACTCCTTTCAGCCTACAGAGATTGGGGGTAAAATCCAATTTCAAACAATTTTAGAATCTCCAGTTAATGCACTGAGGATTTGGCGACAACCAATTGTGGAAGTTGATTTAATCTTGCATACTCCCTACACAGTTGAACTGAGTATTCCAGTTTATAATGGCAAACGCATCACTGTCATGTTTTATGCATTACCTTTAACTCAAAGTGAGCATTATCTATTTATAGAAATCTACAGTGACTTAGAATGGCCAAAGCCTATCCTGCAAATCTTATTGCATTTTGCTGCTTGTTTGACGCTGTTTGAAGACTTACCTTATTTACGCAACTTGGGCGAAAAAAATCTTGAGCGTTTATTTAATATAAATTTTGCTTCTAATCATCAAACGATGTTGCTGTTTAAAAGATTTGTGGAACTATATGGTTCACATACAAAAGCACCGAAATTAATTAGTAATTCGTAACACCCTACGGGAAGGCTAACGCCTACGTAATTCGTAGTTAATTCAGCGGAAGAAAATCAAAAGTAGCGGAGGGACTCAACATCTGTTGAGTCCCTGGATTATATTTTGTATTCTTTGATGATAAGTGTTCAAACTTACATGAGATAATACCAATTCATAATTACGAATTACGAATTGGTATAGATGTTTAGCTTACCAAAACCTTGTTATGTCCGGGTTGTGGTTGTGGACAGATTTCATAGGGACAGTCTTTTCCCTGTTCAAAGTCGGTGATATTTGACAAGGTTGTCTCAGCAATGTTACGCAGAGCTTCTTCTGTAAAGAAGGCTTGATGTCCGGTGACTAGAACGTTGGGGAATGTTGTCAGGCGTTGGAAGGTGTCGTCTTGAATGATTTCGCCGGACAAATCTTCAAAGAATAATTCTGATTCTTGTTCGTAGACATCAACACCAAGATAACCAATTTGACCGGATTTTAAGCCTTCAATGACGGCTTGAGTATCAATGAGGGAACCTCGGCTAGTGTTAATTAACATCACACCTGGTTTCATTTGAGCGATCGCATTTTCATTGATCAGGTGATGAGTTTCTGGAGTTAGGGGACAATGGAGAGAGATAATATCAGATTTAGCGAATAGTTCTGGTAATTCTACATACTTACCACCCATTGCTTCTATTCCAGGGTTTTGATAGACATCATAGGCTAGGAGGTTACAGCCAAAACCTTTCATAATCTGCCCTAAAATTAAACCGATTTTGCCAGTTCCGACAATCCCGACTGTGCGTCCATGCAGATTGAATCCTAGCAAGCGGTTGAGGGAGAAATTACCTTCCCGAACTCGGTTATAGGCGTGATGAATTTTGCGATTGAGGCTTAAAATCAAACCTACGGCGTGTTCTGCGACACCATAGGGTGAGTAAGCTGGGACACGCGATACTTGCATCCCTAATTCCGCTGCGGTATTGATATCTACATTGTTAAATCCGGCACAGCGGAGAGCAACCAGGCGAGTTCCGTTTTTGGCGAGAATCTTTAAAGTTGAAGCGTCAACCTGATCATGAACAAAGGGACAAACGGCTGGAAAGCCAGCGGCTAAAATGGCGGTATCTCTATCTAAACGCGGTTCAAAGAATACCAATTCGTGCTGTTTAGAAGAATTTGCAGCTTCCAAAAACTGCCGGTCGTAGGCTTTAGTACTGAAGACTGCTACTTTCATGCAAAACCTTAAGTTTGACGCTGCATAGTTTCCGACTACATAATAGCTTGACTTGGGCAAGAGCGATCGCACTTGCAATAGTTGTCAGTCCTAGCTCTGAAGCGGTATGTCAGCTATGGTTGAATTACAGCAAAAATTTAGAATTGGGGATTGGGGATTGGGGATTGGGGATTGGGGACTGGGGATTAGGGATTGGGGACTGGGAAATTCAGACTCTTGTACAGACGCGATTCATCGCGTCTCTCAATCGCGTCGTGTCTCTCAATCGCATCTCTCTTTCGTGAGATAAATAGGCGGATGGGCCTTGCCATCGGTATCCGCCTCAGATAAACAACAATACTATGAACTTAGTCCATGATTACAGCTAATGCAGTCATTTTACTAGGGCTAAATTGCAAGATAATCATTAATTTAATGTAAAAAGTGTATTTCCGTGAGGCGATCGCATCTATCTTGGTGAAGAAAGCAACGCCATTGGCAAGTATTTACTGGGTAACTTGTACAATTTGAGCAATGGCAGTTCCTAAACGAGAAAAGTGATTAGGATTGAGTGTTAGTAAAACATCTACCTCTGCGTTTAAAGCGGCTTGAGCAATTAAAGCATCAAAAATCCCACCACCAGGAAGGTTTAAGCTTACCATTTGAGCGATCGCAGCTTGATACTCATTAACCAGCAGTGGTACAGCCTGTAAATACTGTGATATATCTACAATAATACTCTGGGCCTCTTGGGGATTAATACGTGGCTGAATGGGTAGTCGTGTGATGACAGAATATGTTTCTGCCAAACTATGAGTAGAGATAAATCCTTGAATCTGTTTAGATTCTGCAGCTTGGAGTTTTGAGAAACAAGCAGAATGCTGCGGATGGCTGGTAACTATCGCAGAAACTAAGACAGAAGTATCAAACAAGATTTTCATCCAACTATTTGATCCTGAATGCGTTCTTCTCTCAACTCATCTATAAAGGTATTGATATCAAAGTTTTCTGGTAATTCTCCATCTACAACTAAAATGCCATCTTTGCGGTAAAGTTTTGCTGATTGATGGGGCAATAAATTTTTCGTTTCTGAGGTTTGGGAAGTATGTTCTTCAGCTACTTGCTGACTTAGAAGTTCTATTTTTTCTGTAATGGCTTGCAATATAAATTCCTCAGTCGATATTCCTTGACTGCTTGCCCATTTTTCAATTTTTTGTTGGAGTTGGGGAGGAAAATTCATAAGTATGAATATAAATATTACTCTAATTGTAAAAAGCGATTTCTACGACGAGCTATATCTACGCAGTGTTGTTGATGAAAGCGATCGCCTTTATCACCCATTGTTATTCCAATTTTAAAAAAGAATGCGACAGATGTAGCGATCATTCTTCAAGTTGGTATAAAGTAGGAATTTTGCATACTTGGCGATCGCACTGTTGTTGAAGAGAGAATGCTATCAATCGCACTTGAATTCAAGACAGTCGCTACGTAACTACCTATCTCAGCCTTTTAATTACGAATTACGAACTACGAATTACGAATTACGAATTATTCTCTTAGCCAATCGCCACAGCAAGTAAAACGGTTAAAATTACTATAACTAACACAACTTGCAAAACCTGACCTAATCGACGTTTCCAAATGCCAAAGGGAGTTAACTGGCGTTGCAGAATTGTGAGATTTTCTCGAATTGTCACCGTAGTGGGATGATTAACACCTAACACCCGTTGACACATCGCCAAGGCTTCAATGTAAAGGGGTTCGGCTTCGCTGTACCTCCCTTGGCTATAGTAGAGACTTGCTAAATTGTTCAAGCTAGAAACCACATCGGAATGGTCACCTGCAAACAGGCGCTTATACATCGCCAAGGATTCAATCAAGAGGAGTTCGGCTTCGCTATACCTCCCTTGGCTACTGTAGAGATTAGCTAAAATAATCAAGCTAGAAGCCACATCGGGATGGTCGCCAGCAAACAGGCGCTTTCTCATCGCTAAGGCTTCAATATAGAGGGGTTCGGCTTCGCTGTACCTTCCTTGGCTATCGTAGAGGAGAGCTAAGTTGTTCAAGCTAGTGGCGATATAGGGATGGTCGCCAGCAAACAGGCGCTTTGTCATCGCCAAGGCTTCAATATAGAGGGGTTCGGCTTCGCTGTACCTCCCTTGGCTACGGTAGAGTTCTGCTAAATTGTTCAAGCTAGCGGCGATATAGGGATGGTCGCCTGTAAACAGGCGCTTTTTCATCGCCAAGGCTTCAATCAAGAGGGGTTTGGCTTCGCTGTACCTTCCTTGGCTATCGTAGAGACCAGCTAAATTGTTTAAGCTATTAGCCACATCGGGATGGTCGCCTGCAAACAGGCGCTTTCTCATCGCCAAGGCTTCAATGACGAGGGGTTCGGCTTCGCTGTACCTCCCTTGGCTATCGTAGAGACCAGCTAAATTGTTCAAGCTATTAGCCACATCGGGATGGTCGCCTGCAAACAGGCGCTTATACATCGCCAAGGCTTCAATGTAGAGGGGTTCGGCTTCGCTGTACCTCCCTTGCCTATCGTAGAGAAGAGCTAAATTGTTCAAGCTAGCGGCGATATAGGGATGGTCGCCTGCAAACAGGTGCTTTATCATCGCCAAGGCTTCAATGTAGAGGGGTTCGGCTTCACTGTACCTCCCTTGCCTATCGTAGAGGAGAGCTAAATTGTTCAAGCTAGCGGCGACATCTGGATGGTCGCCTGCAAACAGGCGCTTATACATCGCCAAGGCTTCAATCAAGAGGGGTTCGGCTTCGCTGTACCTTCCTTGGCTACGGTAGAGTTCTGCTAAATTGTTCAAGCTAGTGGCGACATCTGGATGGTCGCCTGCAAACAGGCGCTTTCTCATCGCCAAAGCTTCAATGTAGAAGGGTTCGGCTTCGCTATACCTCCCTTGGCTACGGTAGAGTTCTGCTAAATTGTTCAAGCTAGTGGCGACATCTGGATGGTCGCCTGCAAACAGGCGCTTATACATCGCCAAGGCTTCAATGTAGAGGGGTTCGGCTTCGCGGTACCTCCCTTGCCTATAGTAGAGCAAAGCTAAATTGTTCAAGCTAGCGGCGATATAGGGATGGTCGCCTGCAAACAGGCGCTTTCTCATCGCCAAGGCTTCAATGTAAAGGGGTTCGGCTTCGCTGTACCTCCCTTGGCTATCGTAGAGACCAGCTAAATTGTTCAAGCTAGTAGCGACATCGGGATGGTCGCCAGCAAATAAAGCTTGGGAAACGTTGACCCATTCTTCATACCAAGGTTCTGCTAATTGAAATAATCCTTGTCCTTCGTAAAATCTGCTAACCCCCACAAATACCCACAGTACTTGATCTTGAGGAACTGATGCTGGGGAATTTATCTGTTGTTCTTTTACTGGCTTTACTTCTGCAATTAACCTTTGTCCCAGGTCTTCGATATGGGGAACTACATCTTTGATGCGTTCAATATCCTCAGAAGTGGGCGACTGGGGAACGCTTTGAGCAACTGCTATCATCGCATTGGCGAAGGTAGTTTCTAAAACTGCTTTCATTTCGCCAGCATCGGCTAATTGCTCTTGCAAGAACCAGCGCACTAAGGCATGAATTTTATAATATCCTTCACTGTCTTCTACCTGTTGCAATAAGTTGCGCCCGTAGAGTTGCTTTTTAGCTGTGTTTAATTCTTCTGCATTCCACCCAAGCAAAGCTGGGTTTTCACTTCCCTCCTCACTGGCGTTTAGGGTTTCGGGATGGGGTGCTGCTATTTCTGTTTGCTCAATGTTTTGACTTTCCGTTGCTACCCAAATTACTAAATCCCAAAGAATTAATTGGGGAGCAAATAAGCTCAAAAATCTGCCTAATTGTTGCGCTAGGGGGTCAAGTTCTGCCCAAGTTAAGGCGAAGGCGGCTTTAACTCCTAGTTGAGTTGCGGTGAGAGTTTCACGGTTTTGTAAGGCGGCTTCGTCTAATTTGCGTTTTTGCAAGCGCCTCAACATCATATCTAAAGCTAGATCCGGGTCGCGGACTAAATAGCCTCCTACTAACTCGATACCCAAGGGTAAATATTCCAAGCATTCACAAATTGCGGTGGCTTCAGTTAATTGGTTTTCTACCCGTCTGTCTCTGCTTCCCAACAATCCTTTTAACAGTTCTACGGCTTTCCCTGGTTCCTTTTGGGGTGAGAGAACATCTAAGGAAATTTTTTTAATAAAGTTAGGGTCTAAATTTTCCAGGCGAGTAGTTACGAGAACGCAGAAGCGGTGGTCTTGGGGAACGACTTCGCGGAGGTTGGCTAGGTCGGTGACATCATCAAAGATGATTAAAATGGGGAAATTCGATTGGGGATATTGCGCCCAGCACCAAGCGACTTGTTCTTTGAGGCTTAACAGTCTTCCGCCTTGTTCTTGGGGAATCTCGAAGCCGAATTTCAGGAAAAATTCCAAGACTGCGGCGGCGAGGTTGGTTTCTCGGTCGTTGAACCAGGCAATTCCACTATAATCTTGTTGATAGCGTCTGGCGTATTGGGTGGCTAATTCTGTTTTCCCTACTCCTCCCATTCCGGCTATAGCTACATAATCTCCGCGCTGCAATTCTTGATGCAGCATGGTGAGTTCGGTTTCTCGCCCGACAAAATGGACAGAACCGCGATAGGGGATATGATATTTGATCAGGTTTAGCTGTTTTTGCCCTTCAATGATTTGAGTACCGATGTTTACCTGAGCGCCAGGAGCAGCAAAAACACCGATTTTGTCAGCAAACTTCCCAGAATCTTCAGGCATACATAGTTAAATTAACTGCGATCGCACTGCTGTGAATACAAATGTAGGGTGTGTTGTCGCGCAGCGCAACGCACCATCAACGATTCAAAATGCTTAACTATAGTTTTATGGAATTAGGCAAAGTCTATCCGCACAGCGCAACGCACTATTAACGAATTAAAAATGCATGAGTTAAATGTCATTGGCGGTGCGTTAGGCTTCGCCGTAACACACCCTACGATTCAATGCTTTAAAAGGACTGGTTTTGAATATTGCCGGTTCCACCTGGCATAACTACCTGACCAATTTTATCAGCCAATTTTGTGAGGTTAGGCGTAGCCATAATTTCTGCAAACTTAGGATTTGTTTCCGCTTTAGCGGCTGTTGCTAGTTCTTGTGCAGCTTGTGCTAGTTCAGGGTTAGACTGAGTTGCAGATTCTACTTCTAGTACAGCTTTGCCATAATCGAGTGGTTCGGTTGGTGCTTTCTCAATTGCAACTACAGTTTGGGGAGAGTGTTTTCTCAGCTTGACGATAAACTCACCCGTCTTATCCCAGACAGCTTGTCCAACATTTTCGCCTGTTTTTTCTAAAGCTTTAGTGGCAATTGTCGCGCCAATTGCGATCGCAGCAGTAGTTAAAGGTTCCATTTGCTACTTTATCTCGATGTCAGCTATTTATTATATTGCTTGCAGAAGTGGGGAAAAGGAGAAGGGGTAGGGGGGAAAGGTTTTGTATTTCCCCTTTAACCTTTACCCTTTACCCTTTACCCACCTCTAGCAAAAGTGCTTTTTGCTATATGTCTATTTATTAACACATAGGTTTTACTGTATTTTCCGTAATTTAGCTGAGAAATATTTATCTTGCAGGTTTTTTAGGGTTTAGCAATGCTCAGTGGTGTCAACTTAACGTGAAACCCGCTTGGCGACAACGTTCTGCCCTCACCCCCAACCCCTCTCCCTGTGGGCTATCCATTACCCACATCTTTCTTAACATAGCTGTAAGCCAGAATCTGAGCGAATGACAGAAGTAAACAACAACAGCATGATTGACTTTGGAGACAGAAAATGTACTAAGGTAGAGTGCGATCGCTTCTCGAAGGGAGGCAATGGTAAACTACTTTGATGTCAAAGGAGAATCAGGATGGAGAAGTTTCCAAGTAGCGGCGATATCATGTAATCGTCGCAGCCTAAGCCAAATGGTTTTCACCCCAGGTTCACCATCACCCGCAACTATACTTTCTCTCAGAACTATACCCATCAACCGCTTCGGTCTATTTTTAAGTATTTTGTCTGTTTGTTAAGAAAGATCCGGGTAATGGATAGCATGGGGGCTTTACGCATCACGACTTGGAAATTGGTATTTATTTTGAATTTTGAATTCTCAATCGGGGTTGATTATTCTTCTCCGCCACCGATACCGAGATTGATATCAAATCCATCAGCACCAGTTAAATTAGTTCCAATCATCACAGCGCCATCTACTTGAGCATTATGTAGATGAGCATCGCTTAAATTAGCATTAGTCAGGTTAGCGTTATTGAAGCTGGTACCACTGGCGAAGGCTTTTGTTAAATTCGCCGCTTCTAAATTTGCACCTGCTAAATCAGCTCCTTCTAAATTTGCGCCTTTTAAATTTGCACCTTTTAAATTTGCGTTTCTCAAATCCGCTCCAATTAAGTGAGCGCCGCTAAGATTCACTCCTGTTAAATCACACCCAGAACAGGCTCCGGTTTGTAATAAACGTTTTACTTGAGTTTGGGTTTCGCCTGCTTGAGCAGAAATTGGAGCAGCTAAAGATAACGTGCTAAATAAAGCTATTGCTGTCAACAATGTCTGTCTCATAATTCTTCCTCCCTGCAGTTTTAAAAGCTCAACCATCTGTAAAAGATTTACGGATGTGTTTTACTAAAGCAACTGTGTTTGTTAATTGGTAATATATTTCAGTCTGACAATTTCATTTTCTCAAATTACAGAATTATGTCCTCATGCTACCGAGGTAATTAATCACTTCAATATTGTTTACTTACTCATACCAAGGTTATATCAATGTAAGCCAAAGCTTTTATATATAAGCATTTGAGGATTCGATATCAAATTATTTTCTCTGTAATTTTCTAAGTAGAAAAATAAAATATACCTTTTAGGTGAGATAGTTTAAAAATATAAACTGACGCAGGAAAGTGCAGAAATACACATTAAACCTGCCTACAGATAGATGTAATCAACTGAATAATCAGCTAGATTTACGAGCAAACATAACCTCTAAATAGAGTTTGAAACTATCTCAAAATATCTATTTAATACCAAAGTATTTTCTCATCAATTACATACAGCAAATTGCAAGTTTGTGAGGTACAGATAATTGTAAGGGTATGGCAGTGCCATGCCCCTAACCGCTTACTTCATTGAACTTTGATGTTCAGATAATGTACCAGCGTTGTAGCCACTGCGATCGCGAATTTTTTCGTTGAGAAATCTATTGTAGGAATTAGCGCCAAGGCTTTAACTAATCCCTGCATCTTGATTTAGTTCAAAGTCCACTACAGATGCTTTAAGGATGTTTATGAAAGCACTATTGCTTTATCCCCAGTTTCCTCAGTCCTTTTGGTCTTATGATCGCTTTATGGAAATTGCAGGTTTAAAGGCGGCGATTCCCCCATTGGGGATTATTACTGTTGCGGCACTTTTACCTGAAGATTGGGAAATTAGATTTTGCGATCGCAATGTCAGTTTGGAAACGGCAGCGGATTGGCAATGGTGCGATTTGGTAATCATCTCCGCCATGTTGGTGCAGAAGCCAGATTTCCACGCTTTGATTAAAAAAGCTGTGGGATTGGGAAAAAAAGTCGCTGTAGGTGGCCCCTATCCCACTTCTTTACCGCAGGATGCGCTAGATTCTGGCGCACATTATCTAATTTTGGATGAGGGAGAAATTACGGTTCCTCTGTTTTTGGAAGCATTGAGCCAAAGTAAAAACCGCGGCATCTTTCGCGCCTGTGAAAAACCGGATGTTACCCTGAGTCCTATGCCGCGTTTTGATTTGTTAAAGCGCGATGCTTATTTGATGATGGCGATGCAGTTTTCTCGCGGTTGCCCCTTTAGCTGCGAATTTTGTGACATCATTACCCTGTATGGGCGAAAACCACGCACCAAAGAACCAAGTCAAGCGATCGCAGAATTGCAAACTCTGTATGATTTAGGATGGCGGGGTTCTCTATTTATTGTTGATGACAACTTTATTGGTAATCAGCGGAACGTCAAACGTTTCTTAAGAGAATTGATTCCTTGGGTGAAGCAACATAATTATCCCTTCACCTTCATCACAGAAGCCTCTGTGAATTTGGCAGAAGATGATGAACTACTACATTTAATGCGAGAAGCTGGTTTTTATGCCGTCTTCCTGGGGATTGAAACCCCGGATCAAGATAGCCTGCAAGTGACAAACAAATTACAAAATACTCGCAATCCCCTGATTGAAGCCTGTCGCAAAATCAATCAAGCGGGAATGTTGATATATGCAGGGTTTATCATCGGTTTTGATGGCGAACGCACAGGTGCAGGAAAACGAATACAAGCTTTTGTAGAACAAACTAGTATTCCTCAACCCATGTTGGGTATTCTCCAAGCTTTACCCAATACTGCTTTATGGAACCGTCTGCAACAAGAACAGCGTTTAGTCACAGGTGTGGGTGCAACGGAAGTAGGAGATCAGAATTCTTTGATGAATTTTAAACCGACTCGCCCCTTAGCTGAAATTGCCAGAGAGTATGTAGAAACCTTCTGGACTTTGTATGAACCGCAAAACTATCTCAGACGTTGTTTTCAGCAATGTCTCAATATTGACTCAAGAACCGAGGGAAAACAAACTATGCAGTTTTCTCCAGGTCAAGGATTACGCCTGGTTGTAAAATTAATCTGGCTGCAAGGCTTTCAAAGAGCAGAAATTCGCGGACAGTTCTGGCGACAACTGTGGATGATTCTGATGAACAAGCCGCAAGTTCTCAATATGTATTTGGGTTTATGCGCTGCTGGCGAACATTTCTGGGAGTATCGGGTTTTAGCTAGAAAACGGATTACTCAACAACTAGGTTACGATCCTTTGGAAGCGCAGGCTTTACCTCAGCCAGAACCAGTGCTGGTGAAGCTTTCTTGATTTGATACGAATGAATAATTCTAGCGCTGCATCGATGGTGCGTTACGGCTAAATTTTATTGTTTCTGTGTGCGAAATCCTTTTGTAGCAGTAACACACCCTTGTGGGATGCGATCGCACTTTTTACCAAATTAAATTCTGTTGGCGACACATCAATATATTTTAGAGGGCATGGCAGTGCCATGCCCCTACAATCTGTCGCATTTTTTTTAAAATTGGTATTAGTTATTTTTCAACTCAAAAATCAAGTTTACAACTCGTGAATCAAGTGCACAAACTCGTGCATCAAGTTTACAACTCGTGAATCAAGTGCACGAACTCGTGCATCAAGTTTACAACTCGTGAATCAAGTGCACGAACTCGTGCATCAAGTTTACAACTTGTGAATCAAGTGCACGAACTCGTGCATCAAGTTTACAGATCGTGCATTAGCGTCACAATTGATATACCTGCTAATCTGAGCGAATTTCTGTAAATATATGCTCATACGCGTGCTGGCTAATTGGCACAACTTATAGGTTATTTTAGCTAGCATTTACAGTTGACACAGCACAGCCCGGAATTTAAGTTTCAGGTTCAAAAGGCGATCACAATTCCAAAATTGGTTAAATGTCGAATCTGCATTTATGCTTAATTTCCTCCGGCTCAAACCTTAAAGAGACATGAAAAAATTGAGCAGAAATATAAATTTCTCATAAAGGTAGTTGCAACCCGAAGCTTTGATTAATTATCTTCTCGAGGTATCACGCTCAAAAGCTGTTTGTTTCAAGGCTTTGCAATACTTCTGAGTCTAAATTATCAATTGCTAAAAATTGGATTGTTGTACATTTAATAGCTGCCCTTTTTCCCAGATTGTGTAAGTATTATCTAGGCTTGAATGGCTCAACTGAGTTTACTCAGCTTAGTGCCTAAGTTCCGAATGAGGGAAACCTCTACTGGGGCTTGTTTCCTGTTGACGCTGATGCAATGCCTACGGCGGGCTATGCCTACGCGAAAATCTAGACCTGTACACGGAAGACTGGCTAATGACATCGGATATACTGATGACACCGGAAAAAATTTTCTTAGACGGAAAGACTTATATTCCAGCAGAACAATTACCTATCCCGGAGTGGCCTTGTGTTATAAGCGAAAGACCACAACCAACGCTGACGGTCAAAGATGATGACTTATTTTTTATCACAGATACAGTTGGCAACATTTCTGGATGTTCCTTAAACGATGGCAATCCCAGTATGGGGCTATTTTGCTGTGATACGCGTTTTTTGAGCCGCCTAGAGTTGCAGATTGAAGGGCGATCGCCTGTTTTACTCAGCAGTACTGCAGAGAAAGGGTTTGCACTCTCGGTTCTGTGTACTAATCCCAGAATCGATGAACGTCTCAAAGCTGATACTGTCGGGATTCGTCGCGAACTAGTGCTAAATGGGGCGCTGTTTGAAGAAATTGAAATATCCAACTACAGCACCACTAGCGTTAGTTTTGAACTGAGTATCAGCTTTGATGCCGATTTTGTGGATTTATTTGAAGTGCGTGGCTATGGCAGAGACAAGCGCGGTAGGCTGTTACGCTTAGTAGAGCCAGTACCAGAAGAAGCAACATCTGCTGATGGTGGTTCACCGCTACAAACTCAACCGATGATGGTGCGGGATGAATCCTTAACACTGGCCTATCAAGGTTTAGATGGCTTGGTGATGGAATCGCGGATTAATTTCCAGCATCGCCAACCAGACTATTTTAAGGGTTACACTGCGGTGTGGCAGCTAGAGTTGGCTTCTCACGAAACCCAAAAGTTGGGTTATCGGGTGAATATGTTGCGAAATAATCAATCGAGTTCAACTGTCAGTGCGGCGGTGACTTTAGCACAAGCCAAAGCCGCTGAATTAATGGAAGAACAGCATTGGGTGCAACAAATTACCCGCATCAGTACCGATAAAAGCACTTTTAACCGAGTCATAGAACGGGCGGAACAAGATATGTATTTGTTGCGCCAGTCCTTTGGCAAGAATAAGACTGTTTCGGCTGGTGTACCTTGGTTTTCGGCATTGTTTGGGCGAGATTCCATCATTACAGCTTCCCAAACTTTGATGTTAAACCCCCGCATTGCCAAAGAAACCTTGACGCTATTAGCAACATACCAAGGCAAAGTTGATGATGAGTGGCGCGAAGAAGAACCAGGAAAGATTTTACACGAGTTGCGCTTAGGGGAAATGGCAAGGTGTCAGGAAATTCCTCACACACCTTACTACGGTACAGTTGATGCCACGCCCCTATGGCTGATGCTTTATGCTGAATATTATGCCTGGACGCACGATCAAGAAACTTTAGAGCAGCTTTGGCCGAATGCTTTAGCAGCAATGGAGTGGATTGACCGCAACACTAAAGAAACTAGCTACTTGAGCTACTATCGTAAATCCAAACGCGGTCTAGCTAACCAAGGCTGGAAAGATTCCGGCGACTGTATTGTAGACCATAAGGGAGAGTTAGCTAACGGCCCCATCGCACTTTGTGAGGTGCAAGCTTACGTCTATGCAGCGAAAATGCGCCTGGCTGAAATAGCGCGGATGAAAAAGCGGCTGGACTTAGCAGACCGTTGGCTAGAGGAAGCCAGAAATTTGAAATTGCGGTTTAACCGCGATTTTTGGCTGGAAGACCAAGATTTCTGCGCCTTAGCTTTGGATGGTGACGGTCAGCAGGTAGATAGTATTACCTCAAACCCCGGCCATTGTTTACATTTAGGCATCTTTACCCCCGAAAAAGCCTACAGCGTCGCCGAAAGGTTACGCGCCCCAGATATGTTTAATGGTTGGGGGATTCGCACACTCAGCAGTTTATCGCCAGCTTATAACCCAATGGGCTATCACGTTGGTTCAGTGTGGCCCCATGATAACGCCATCATTGCAATGGGATTGCGATCGCTGGGTTTAATTGATCAAGCCTTAGAACTCTTCCAAGGTTTGGTAGATATGACTACCCAGCAACCATATCAACGTCCCCCAGAACTGTTCTGTGGTTACGAACGCAACGGTGATAATGCGCCTGTACAGTACCCTGTCGCTTGTACTCCCCAAGCTTGGGCGACTGGTAGTATCTTCCAACTGGTGCAAATGATCGTCAACCTCGTCCCTGACGCACAAAATAACTGCTTGCGAATCATCGATCCGGCTTTACCAGAGTCAATTAATCGCCTTTCCCTGCATAATTTGCACGTCGGCCCTACCGTCCTCGATTTAGAATTTGAGCGTTCTGGTAGCACTACCGCTTGTCGTGTAGCTAAAAAACGCGGCAATTTACGAGTGGTGATTGAAGCATAGGGCATAGGGCATGGGGCATGGGGCATGGTAAAGAGTTACCAATGCTCCATGCCCCGGTTGCTAATGGTATAATCTACCCCAAATCAATCTCATACCAATTTGAACAAATAATGCGACAGATTGTAGGGGCAAGGCATACGTGTCAACTTAAGCTAAAAGCTATATACGGAGCTTGTTGTACAAAAACCCTCGCCCTCATCCCCTCACCCCTTCTCCCCCAGGAGAAGGGGAATTAAATCTCTTGCTCCCCTCTCCTGGTGGGAGAGGGGCTGGGGGTGAGGGCATAACTTTGTCGCCAAGCGGGTTTCACGTTAAGTTGACACCACTGGGCAGTGCCTTGCCCTCTTGAATATTGTTAATGTGTCGCCAACATTACTTGATTTTGTATCAGCAATTATCAATCTAAGTGTGATAAATATTACATTATGGTTTAATCTTGACTTCTGCCTTTAGATAGAAGTTCGTTGTATCTAAAGTTAGGTACTTTATTAACAAGTTTTGCTCTAATGCTGGAAGATTATTGTGGTGTCAAAGGATTACAAGCAATTGGAAAGGTAACTATTGTTACTTGCTAATTCACCTTGTAATCCTTTTATGTTTTCTTCTAAATTTTGAGCCGGAGAAATTATACCAATTTGAACAAAGAATGCGATCGCTTCATCTTGCGGAAAGAAAATAGTAATTGGTAATGGGTAATGGGTAATGGGTAATGGGTAATAGTTATTTCCCCTCATCCCCCTCATCCCCCTGCTTCATAGCAGCAATTGAGCAACAGCTTGCACCAATATCTCTGGTTGCACTGGTTTGGAGATATGCAGATGAAATCCGGCGGCTAGGGCTTGTTGTTGATTGATTTCTCCGGCGTAAGCGGTGAGGGCGATCGCGGGAATGGTTCCGCCCTCTTCTGGTGACCATTCTCTGATTTGCCGAATCAGGGAGTAACCATCCATTTCTGGCATACCAATGTCGCACAGTAGTAAATCGGGGGTAGACTGCTTTAACAGTGTCAAGGCTTGTAGTGCAGAAGCGGCGGTTGTTACTTGTGCCCCTGATTGTGTAAGGATAAATTCTGCTAAGTCTCGCATATCTGCATCATCATCGACAACCAAGATGTTAATACCTGTGAGGTCGATGACGCTTTCGGACGCACCTTCATCATGAGATAGCTGCGGCTCGATAATATTTAACGGTAGTAGTACTGTGAAGGTTGCGCCTAAATTCTGTCCGGCACTGCTGGCTTGAACGGTGCCACCATGTAGTTCGGTAAAATGGCGGACGATCGCTAGTCCTAATCCTAGTCCACCGAATTGTCTTGTGGTTGTGCCATCTTCTTGGCGGAAATATTCAAACACAAAGGGTAGAAATTCGGGTTTGATGCCAATTCCTGTGTCTTTCACTTGAATTTGGGCATACATTCCCACTTGGTCTAGTGTTACCTCTATTTTTCCGCCGGCTGGGGTGAATTTTACGGCATTAGAAACCAAGTTCCAGACAATTTGTTGTAGACGATTGGCATCGCCTGTGACAGTACCCGCAACTGGGTTGATTGTGGTTTGAATTTCGATGCTTTTGGCTTGGGCTGCCAGTTGTACCGTTTCTAAGGCGGCTGTGATGGTGGTAGCTAAATTGACTGGCGCAACGTTTAATGTCATTTTTCCTTGGAGGATGCGGGAGACATCCAACAAATCCTCAATTAATTGCGCTTGCAATTTAGCGTTGCGTTCGATGGTTGCTAAAGCTTGGTCAGTTTTTTTGGCATCTAGCCGCTGACTGCGGAGAATTCTTGTCCAGCCAAGAATGGGATTCAGGGGCGATCGCAATTCGTGGGAAAGTACTGCGAGAAATTCGTCTTTAATGCGGTTGGCAGCTTCAGCTTTGGCGCGATCGCTTTGCGCTAATTGATATAACTGAGCATTATCGATGGCTAGAGAAGCACGTCTTGCTAATTCTTCTGCTAGTTCTAAATCGCTCTGAGTATAGCTTCGTCCAGATTCAGCACTGACAAAAGAAATTACACCTAAAATTCGGGCTTGGGTGCGTAATGGCACTGTCATTATCGATTTGAATCCAACAGAGCGCAGAATTTCTAAATGTTCTGGGTCATGGGCTGATTGCAAAATTAATTCATCGGGAATATCTACCAAAATATCAGATTGCCCTGTACGTAACGTTAAGGCAGCACCACGGGGATTATTGGGGTTAAAAGGATATTTATTATTGTTTTGCTGCGCCCATTCTAATTTTGCGGGGTCACTGTGAGCTACCGCAATTTGCTCAATAGTTCCATCTGCTGCAACGATGTGGACTGTACACCAATCTGCCAACTCGGGTGTTGCTAGCTGTGCTACTTGCTCTAAGGTGGTTTGGTAATCGAGAGAAGAAGCTAAAACTGCACTGGCTTCTGCGAGAAATCTTTGGGCACGCTCTAAGCGGACTTGCTCTGTAACATCGATAACATAGGCTAAAACATCTTCTAACTGACCCTGTGAGTTGATTGTGGGTAGATAGTAAAGATTGTAGTAACCGGGGGAGCGGTCGCTACGGCTGGGAGCATTAACAGCAAAGTTATTGGCAACAAAGGGTTTGCCTGTTGTGTAAATTTCTGAGAACAGTGCAACTATGCTGGGGTCTATTTCACCAAAAAGTTCGGCAACCGAACGCCCTAAGTGTTGTTCGCGGGTTAAGCCGTTGATTTGGGCTAATGCTTCGTTGATGGCAACAAATCGTTGTTGAGCATCTAACAGCGCCATACCCACCGGAGCAGTATCAAAAATAGTTTCTAATTGGCGCTTAATCGCTTCAGCTTGAGTCCGGGCAATACGTTCTCGTGTTAGCAATTGTTCTCGTTCTTGTTCAGCCTGCTTGCGTTCTGTAATGTCAATGAGAACGCCAATCATCTGTATTGGTTGCCCTTGGGCATTATATAAAAATCTGCCCCTAGCTTCTGTCCAATGAATAGAGCCATTTTCCCACAGCGTGCGGTATTCATGATGATATTCAGTTTTATTGAGCATCGCTTGTTGCAGCGCTAACTCTGTGTGCCCTAAGTCATCGGGATGAACGCTGTTAGCCCAAAGTTCATAGCTGGGTGGGTACTCATTTGCTTGGAGTCCCATGATGTTGTAATGACTATCTGACCAGGTGAGGGTATTGATTTGCATATCCCAGTCCCAGGTGCCCATGCGTCCCACCATTAGCGCTAGTTGTAGGCGAGTTTTGCTGTGTCGCAATTCTTCTTCTGCCCGCGATCGCTCTACCGCTAGCCAGGTTTTTTGGGAAATTCGCTCCATGACTATGACATCGTCTTCTGTCCACTGGCGGGGGGTGATATGGTGTAAAACAAATAGGGCGACAAATCTTCCTTCCTTCACCAAAGGCACGCACAGCAAAGATTTAGTTTGGATGGCATCAAAAGCTACCGCCCCACATCCAGCAGTCCGCGGATCGGTATCGACATTATTTACAAAGATGGTTTTGCCCTGTTTGAGTTCAGCAATAATTTCTACCCCAAAAGAATCTAGGTAGTGCCTACCAGCAACGCTCATGACACCGTTGCAATAGTCGCGATCGACAATTACGTATTCTTGACTTGCATCAATTTCACCGTAGGTACAGCGGCTAACTTGGAAATGTTGCCCTGTAGTGCGAACTACCTCCCACATAATTTCTTTAGAGTCTTGAATGGCGCGAATCGTGTCATTCAATTCAATTAAGAATTGCTGCTGTTTTTCTTTGTGCTGTAACTCTTGTAGCAATTGTTCAATTTGTTGCCTGGCTCGGACTTGGGCTGTAACTTCAATTCCATGCAGCAAAACCCCCTGAATTGTCCCTTCAGCATCCCGTAAGGCTGGAAAGACGCAGTTAAAGAATGCTTCTTCTAAGACACCATCACCGTTGTTATCCCAATAAACAGGTGACTCATCTTCAATGAAAGGTTCACCAGTTTGGTAAACCCGATCAAGCTGTGCAAAATAAATCTGTCCTTCTGTTTCTGGCAAAACTTCCCGAATTGATTTACCGATAATATCTGGAGTGCGCCCAGTCAGTCGCAGATAGGTGGGATTAGCAAATTCAAATATATGTTCTGAACCACCCACGATCGCAATCATTGCAGGTAGCTGCATGAGGATTTCATACAAACGTTTGCGCTCGGTTTCTGCTTCTAACCTGGCAGCTTGTTCTCGCTCAAACAAGCGATCGCGTTCGGCTTCAATTTGTTTGTGTTCTGTGATATCAACTGAAACACCAGTCATTCTTACTCTTTGCCCAGTTGCATCGAGATAAACTCGTCCTTGGCTTTTGAGCCAGTGCGTAGCACCATTGGGAGCAATCACCCGATAGTCTTGGTTATAGTCAAATTCTCCCGCGATCGCTCGTTGCACCGACTCTATTACCTGGTGGCGATCGTCTGGATGAATCAGAGCAAAAAATTCTGCTGGTGTCCCTACTTGAATTCCCCAAACTGAGAGCGCATTAAAAGAACAAATAACTTGATTAGTGATGAAATCCATGTCCCAAGCCACCATTTGCGCCGAAGACAAAGCTAGCTGTAACCGCTCTTCTGTGCGCCGCAAATTTTCTTCAATTTGCTTGAGGCGCGTGACATCATGAAACATGGCAATCCCAATAGCTGGATGTCCATACATAGCTGGCAATATTTCACCCCAGCAAAGAGTAGAGCGCACACCACCTGGTGTATACCAGTTCATTTCGTAGTTTTCTAGCCTTTCTCCCTGTGCAATCAGCACCGCAGGCATTCGTTCTGTGGGGATGCGATCGCCATGAGTATCGGTAAAGTAGTAATGCTCATCATATTCATCGAGAGATTTATTTTTGGGGAAATCTCCACCCGCCAAATCATTGGCAATTTGGTTAGCAAAGGTAATTTTTGCCGTTCCTGGTTCAATAAATACCGTTGGCGTGGGCAGCAAATTTAATACAGTTTCCAGCCATTGATGCTGATTCTGCAGTGCCAATTCTGCCTGCTTGCGTGCTGTGACATCTTGAAAGATGACAACAGCAGCAACTATTTGATTTTGCTGATTGAGAATAGGCGCAGAATTGACATTAATTAAAATTTGGCTACCATCACTGTAATGCAAGTAGATTTCTTCATTAGCAATCACTTCACCCTGGAGGAGCGATCGCATTAGTGGATAATCGTTAGCCTCGTAGCGTCTTCCATCACCGTTAAAGCCGATAAAAGGAGTAATAGATTCATATTGCTCAATCTCTAGCGATTGTTCGTAACTATAACCAAGAATTTGCTTGGCTTGGTCGTTAGACAAAGCCAACTTGCCAGAAGCTGCATCTGCTATGATCACCCCGGCTGGCATTTGCCATAAAACCGCTTCCAATCGGCTGCGTTCAATTTCTAATTCTTTTAGTAACCTTTCGCG
Organism: Nostoc carneum NIES-2107; assembly: GCA_002368155.1. Lineage (GTDB taxonomy): Bacteria > Cyanobacteriota > Cyanobacteriia > Cyanobacteriales > Nostocaceae > Aulosira > Aulosira carnea. The sequence goes on along the minus strand of AP018180.1, from coordinate 5,707,085 downwards.
CTCGGCTTCAGCTTGTTTACGCTCTGTAATATCACGAAAATACACTGCCAAACCATAAGCTGAAGGATAAGCATTCACTTCTATCCAACACTGAATAGGCTCCCCAAATTCTTCCCATGAAAGAGGGATTTGCTCTGTCATCGCTCGATGGAGATTTCGGTAAGCTATGCTACCTACAAGGCTAGGAAAAATTTCTGTCCAAACGTTCTTGCCAATTAGGTTTTCTGGGGTTCTGTGCAGAATTTTAACTGCTGCTCTGTTTACGTAGGTATAGCACCAATTTTTATCAAAGGCGACAAAAGCATCTGTAATATTTTCGAGGATGAGAGATACTGAGCGCTCATTAGCTTGGGAATCGGGAGCATTGGCAAGTTGATTTTCCCGCTCTTGCTGCTGACGTTGCAATAGTGCGATCGCTTCTTGCTGCTCAACAATCTGCGCTTCTAACACAGCTTTCTCCGTAGGAGAGGGATTCTGCCCAAAACTGCGAGCAACTTGTTCAATGACTTCCGAGCGAGAAATCCCTTGCTGGTGAGCCTCTGCATCCAGCGATCGCCAAGCCGTACTGGTAAGAGATATGCTAAATCGTTGTTTCTTTTCCGAATCCCAATTACTAACAAATCTACCAGTAATATCGCGCTTCATGAATTATTAATCCGTATGCATACACGGTTTCTTATATTGAATCTAACTTACACCCTCATGAGGATCTCCCTTCAGACTGAGGTTTGATTGTCAAAAGTCAAGGGTTGTAGAGACGCGATTAATCGCGTCTGTATTCAAGGGAGAGACGCGATTAATCGCGTCTGTACAAGAAAGCTGTTTGGATATTTGACATTTGACGCTGAACGGCTTTTGATATTGTGAAGCTATGCAGTGATACGAATTACACAACAAATAGATAACAGATTTTCATGCCCCATGCCCAATGCCCAATGCCCAATGCCCAATGCCCAATGCCCATTTTCAAGTTAAAAATTAGAAAATGAACCAAGAATCAGGAGAATGTTGGAAAGTCCAGCATCGGTTTGTGGAAATGCGCTCAGATTGGCTAACTGTGATTGGCGAACATCTGCAAGGCGATCGCGGTCAAATTTTGGAATACTGGCGCGTGGAAAAAGACGACTCTGTGGTCATTTTACCGATTCAATCCCATCAGATAATTCTGCCACCCCCAAGTTACAGACCAGGATTAGGCGAACTTACTTTTGATTTTCCTGGTGGTCGTTTACCCCCTGGAAAAACCCCTGATGTTGCAGCACCAGCGATTCTGCAAAGAGAACTAGGAGTTGAACCTACAGCCATCAGCCAACTCATAGCTTTGAATAGTGAAGGTTGGCCTGTGAATAGTTCTTTTTCTAATCAAAAACTTTACGGCTTTGTCGCCCATCTTGAACCTACTCCCACAATTGCGGCTGATTATCTAGGCGCAACCTATCCCGCAACTTCCGCAGGTGTACATGATTTACTCCAAAGCCTCATCTGTCTTCAATGTCGCGCTGTGCTAATGCAGTGGTGGTTAGGGTTAGGGATTTCCAGTAAATAATCCCAAATCAAATAATGTTTGCGACACATCAATATATTTTAGAGGGCAAGGCAGTGCCCATTGGTGTCAACTTAAGCTAAAAGCTATATACGGCGCGTGTTGTACAAATACCTCGCGCCCTCATCCCCTAACCCCTTCTCCCTCAGGGAGAAGGGGAATTGAATCTCTTGCTCCCTTCTCCCTGCGGGAGAGGGGCTGGGGGTGAGGGCGAAACCTTGCAACCAAGCGGGTTTCACGTTAAGTTGACACGTATGGGCAGTGCCTTGCCCCTACAGTCTCTCGCATTCTTTTTTCAAATTGGTATAACTATTCCCAGTCCCCAATCCCCAATCCCCCTTCCCCCTTCCCCAATACAATTAAAATAAACGCGATCGCACCCACATCACAGACAATGCAAATTACCAACAGTCTTCATACCGCCATTCTTATTACTGACTTAGAACGCTCGGAATTCTTTTATGGCAAAGTATTAGGACTAGCTAAAATTGATCGCTCTCTGAAATACCCTGGTGCATGGTATCAAGTCGGTAACTACCAAATTCACTTGATTGTCGCGCCATCTTCCCCTACAGATAACCAAAACGAAAAATGGGGACGTAACCCCCATGTTGCTTTTTCTGTTGCAGACTTAGAAATCGCCAAACAAGAATTACTCGCTCACAATTACCCTATCCAAGCCAGCGCCTCTGGTCGTCCTGCAGTATTCACCCAAGATCCAGACGGGAATATTATCGAGTTGAGTCAGCAGTGAGGGGTTGGGGACTGGGGATTGGGGACTGGGGAATTACCAATTACCAATTACCAATTACCAATTACCAATTACCAATTACCAATTACCAATTACCAATTGACCAATTGACCAATGACAAATGAAAATCATCGCCTACAGCTACACCGATCCTTTGTTAGAAAATCCTCCTGATGTTGATAGTTGGGGATGGGAAGTGGATCGGGTTTATTATGATTTGGGAGGGCGAGATTCCTTCGGAAACGCTGCGCGAGCGCAATTACAAGAGTTAATCAAAGATTGCCAAACTGAATCTGAAAGTTATCTGCTGATTCGGCGTTTGGAAGAGTTGGGTGATACGGTAAAGGAAGTAAGCGATCGCCTCAATGAACTGGAAGCTATGGGGGTTGTGGTGATCGCTATTGAACAACCTTACACTTCCGAAAATGGTAATCTCCGCGCCCAGTTGTTGACTTTGCTACAGGAAATCCAACGTCAGCAGCGTAGCCGTCGTATCCGTCAAGGTCACGCCCGTAAGCGTTTGGATACTGCACCCCCACCGGGGAAACCTCCTTACGGCTATAAAAAAAGTAAAGATAAATACACCATTGATAGAAGCACTTCTCCAGTTGTTAAGGATTTTTTTGAACAATTTTTGCTCTATGGTTCTTTGCGGGGAGCAGTTCGCTATTTAGCTAAAAAATACGGTAAGAAAATCTCGGTAACTACAGGGAAGCGCTGGTTAACTAATCCAGTTTATCGAGGGAATACAGCTTACCAAGATGGCGAAATTATCTCTAATACCCACGTTCCCATTATTTCTCCAGAAGAAGCTGCCCAAATTGACAGGCTTTTACGTCGTAACAGTCGTTTACCATCTCGCACAGCTAGCGCGCCACGTTCTTTAGCTGGATTGGTGATTTGCGGTGAATGTCAATCTCACATGACTGTAACTCGCGTTACCCAACGTCGCCAAAACAAAGAGTATCTTTATTTACGTCCAATTAGCTGTCCTAAAAATCCCAAGTGTAAAGCTTTGGCTTATGATGCAGTTTTAGACAAGACGATTGCTAAGGTTTGCCAAGAATTACCCCAAGCTGTAGCGGGGATGAACTTTCCCCAGTTGGATGCCATTAAAAATAGTTTAGGAGATGCGATCGCTCGTCAACAAGAAATACTTACTCAGTTACCAGCTTTAGTAGAAACTGGAGTATTAGATACAGAAACAGCCAAGTTACGCGCCTACAAACTCCGCACCGAAATCTCTGCACTCCAAGCCAAGTTAGCGACTCTTCCACCAGTAAACTTACGTTCAGTAGCTCAAGCTGTTTCCATTCCGCAATTTTGGTACGATTTATCGGAAGCCGAACGGAGATTTTATTTAAGAGAATTTATTAGCCGCATTGAACTGATTCGTCAAGAGTCTGAATGGAGTTTGCAAATCATTCTGATTTTTTAAATAATACCAATTCAAATAATGTTGGCGACACATCAATATATTCTAGAGGGCAAGGTAATGCCTTGCCCTGATAATTTTTTGTGCAAAGCAAAAGTCAGGAGTATTCATCTACTCCCCATACTTGTCGGTTAAGGGTTAAAGGGGAAGGGAAAAAGGGGCAAGAAAAAACCTTTAACCCTTACCCTTTCACCTTTTCCCCAAACCAAATTAAGAGTTGAAAATCCTTAACCGAGCAGTATTGCATCTACTCCTAACTTTTAAATCCTAATCTCCAGTAATTGAGAGTTCATTAACCCAGATGCGAGGACAAACGCCGCCTGGTGTTAACTCAGCTTCTTTTTCTACACAAACAATCGACTTCAGAACTTCTAAAAAATCACCAGCAACGGTTGCTGATTCAATACTAGTCTTTTCACCTTTATTGATTAACCAACCATCAAAAGGTAGAGAGAAAGAACCTTGTAAAGCTTTTACCCCTGCATGAAGAGCTTGCAAATCATCAATTAAAACCACATTTTCAGCAGTTTCCAAGCTTAATTCTTGCTCAGGCTCGGCGGCTCTAAATACATGAAAAAAGTTAGGACTAACGCTAACTTTTGCACCAATACTCGCGTTTCCTGTAGGTTGGGCGTTCATTCTTTTCGCAGTTCCTGCACTGTGCAGAAAGCTGGTTAATACGCCTTTTTCAATTAGAGAAATGCGGCGAGTCGGTGTCCCTTCACCATCAAAAGTTTCTGCGCCAATATTAGCAGGATGCAATGCATCATCTGCAACTGAAAGTAGAGGCGAAGCAATTTGCTTACCTAAATCATCAGGAGTAGATAAGCTTTGATTGTCTAAAATATTTTGAGCATTGTACAAGTTAGAAAACGCACCCAATAAACTTAAAAAAGCTTCAGGTGAGAAAACAACCAGATATTTACCAGTCTTAATTTTTTCATAGTTTAAGTGACTGATAGTTTTCTCGGCTGTTTCTTGAATGCAACCATTAATATCAAGCTTTTCGACACCACGGTTAATTCTAAAAGCGCCAGCGCTGCGTGGTTTTTTCCCTTCTTCTTCAGTTTTGCTGTAAAGATAAACTGATGCTATGGAATGGGATTCAATTCTGGCTGCACCTTCACTATTGAGATAGAAGCGGTCAATATCTCTTTGCGCCAAGCCATTATAAGGTACACCTTTAATTGCTGGGTGCGCTGAAAGTAATTCTTTTTCAGCTACCACTAATTTTTCTATGAGTTCAGAAACAGGTGCTTGTGCTGCTTTATCGTGGGGTGTATTGTCGATAGGTAGAGTAGCTTCTGGGCTAAAATCAGGCACATTTTCCTTGACACCAAAGAAACTAGCTTCGTAAGCAGTTTTCAAAGCTAATTCTAATCCTTTGGGGTCTACATCTGTGGTGCTGGTAACACCCATTGTATTGTCTTCATTCCAAACACGCACTGTCACACCAGAACGGTTAGAAGCTTTAACTTGTTTTGGCTCACCTTGGTCTACTTGGACGCTAGTTTCATCTACAGTAGAGCCATAAATATCGAATTTTTTAATGCCAAGCTTTTCTGCATTTTCCTTGGCATAATTTGCAATTTCGTTGATAGTAGCCATAGTCAATAGTCAATTTTGGATTTTGGATTATAAACCGCCGATACACGCAGATGGACGCAGATAAGCTAATCGACATTTATTTTGCATAATTATGGCGGGCAAGATGCCCACCCCACAAGAGTTGGATGAAATTTAATATGCAAATTAGATGTGTTTTAGCTTAGATATTGATTGATGTCCCGCTACAAGACTCACTTTATAAAACGCTTTATTATTTCGTACCAAATTGTTTTTAGATACTCTGCGTAACTATGCGTTTCCTTTATGTTTCTCTGCGTTTAATAACTCTCAAAGAACCTATAAACAGGAATCTTGTAGCGAGCAGAAATAGCTATTAACGTCCACCTACAGTGATAGAATCAACCTTAATATGTGGCTGTCCTACAGTGGTGTAAATACTACCGCTAACGGAACCACAGAAACCAGGTGCTAGTTCTAAATCTTGAGAACACATGGAAATTTTATTCATAATTTCCGTTGCTTCCCCAATCAGAATTGCACCTTTTAATGGTTTGGTGATTTTGCCATTTTCAATCAAATAAGCTTCATCAACACCAAAGTTAAATTGACCAGTAGCACCTACGCTACCACCACCCATTTTCTTGCAGTAAATGCCTTTATCAATGGAACTAAATAAATCATCAATACTATATTCACCAGTAGCGATGTAAGTATTACGCATCCTGCTGGCAGCAGCAAAGGTATAATTTTGACGGCGACCGCTTCCGGTTCTGGGGTGTCCAGTCCGCCAAGAACCTGTTCTGTCTGCTAAGAAATTCTTCAGAACGCCTTTTTCTATTAATAATGTTCTTTGAGCGGGCATACCTTCATCATCCATATCTATTGTGCCGAAGGCATTATCAGCTCGCCCTTCATCCCAAGCTGTGAGGCTTTCGTGGGCAATTTTCTCACCTTTTTTGTCAGCAAAGGGAGAAGTATTACGTTCTATTTGAGTAGTTTCTAATAAGTGTCCGCAAGCTTCGTGGAAGATTACCCCACCAAAGTGATTAGCCATGATAATGGGGTATGTACCAGATTCTACGTAATCGGCATAGAGCATTTTACCAGCAGATTCGGATATTTGCTCGGCGGCTTGTTGGTAATCCCAAGTTCTCAGGAAGTTAGCATCACTGGTATTACCAGCACGTTCACCAATGGAAGCGCGATTGGCTCCATCTGCACACAACAAGTTAAATCCTACCGATTGGGTGAGGCGAATATCACGGGCAAAAGTACCGTCACTAGCTGCAACTAATACTTCTTGCCAATCGCGGAAGTAAGTAGCGCGTCGAGATTGTACGTGGCTAGCTTTGCGCTGTAATTGGGCTGTACCATCAAGTAGAATTTCTCCCATTTCTCGGATAGAACTACATAGAGGTAACCACCCATCTTTACCTCTTTTTGTGGCGTAGTCTCGGAGTAATTCTAGATTGATTTCTGGGATAAAAGCGTTAGGTGCAGGTAATTGTAATCCCAGGATAGAAAGACCTTTTTCTAAGGCTGCTTTCAAACCGGAAAACGAAAGATTATTGGTGCTGACGTAGCAATCAGCTTTACCGCGAAAGACTCTAACTCCCGCACCTGTGGCGAGGCTAGGTGAAATACTGGTAATTGCGTCATCTTCTGCAAGACAACTAATATAGTTGCGACGCTCTAGAAAAAATTCCACAAAATCCGCACCAGCAGCCCTTCCTAATCCTAAAAGGGTAGCTAGAGGAGCTTCCCAAGTGTCATCGAATCGTTCCGATGTGGAGGAGTATTGTAAATTGGGCAGTTGGTTCGAGAGAAGTAGCGTACTTGTAAGCATTTATAGCCTCTTCTGCTGGCGTATTCAGAGATTTGACCGAAAGTTCCTGGTGTGTTCAGTCTAACAAATCAGTGAAAGACGCAGGCGGCAGTTAAGCTGTAGGGGTTTCCTCACCCCAAACACTCTACAATTTTGGATTTTGGATTTTAGATTTTGAATTTTGAATTTTGAATTACTGATGCTGTAGGGGTTCTGTCAAGATAAATTCTAAGATTGAAGCGATCGCACCAGAAATTTTGCAGCGATCTGAAGTATTGTAATTCCATAGTGCAGCCCTGGATTTTTACAATGTGTCAACTGCTGGGAATGAATTGCAATACCCCAACAGATATCTGCTTTTCTTTTGAAGGTTTTTCTCTTCGGGGAGGAAGAACTGACGATCATTGCGATGGTTGGGGTATTGCTTTTTTTGAGGGTAAAGGATGTCGGATTTTTTTAGATGCTAAAGCCTCTGTCAAGTCACCAGTGGCAGATTTGGTACGACGTTATCCGATTCATTCTACTCACGTAATTGCTCATATCCGCAAAGCTACACAAGGTGATATCGCTTTGCAAAATTGTCATCCTTTCCAAAGAGAACTTTGGGGTAGATATTGGGTATTTGCTCATAACGGCAATTTACCAGATTTTAATCCGGCGAATATGGGCTTTTATAAAGCTGTGGGTGATACCGATAGCGAAAAGGCATTCTGTATCATCTTAGAAACTTTGCGGCAAAACTTTCCTGCAGGAAAACCACCGCTAGAGGAACTATATTCTACCCTCGGTAAAGTTACTGCTGAGATTGCAGCGCAGGGCGTGTTTAATTACTTACTGTCGGATGGGGAACACTTTTTTGCTTACTGTTCCACTAAACTGAGCTATATAGTACGCCAAGCCCCGTTTGCTGCGGCTCATTTAATCGATCAGGATATGACAGTGGATTTTCGCGAGTTGACTTCACCAAGCGATCGCGTCGCCATTATTGCCACTACCCCCCTAACTGACAATGAAGTTTGGACAATTTTGGAACCCGGACAACTGCTAGTGTTTCAGGATGGTTTACCAATAATTTAGTACTCTTATACTGTTAGAATTAATCACCTCATGATGAGGTTTTTAGATAATCAATAATCAAATCTAAATTTTATAGCTATGTACGAACTTTACCCACCTATTGAACCATATAAACAAGGTTATTTACAGGTTTCAGAATTACATAAAATTTATTTTGAAGAGTCAGGAAATCCCCAAGGAAAGCCCATAGTTTTACTACATGGCGGGCCGGGTGGTGGCTGTCCACCTTTTTATCGGCAATATTTCAATCCTGAAAAATGGCAATTGATCATGTTTGATCAACGCGGTTGCGGTAAAAGTACACCCCATGCCGAACTGCGGGAAAATACGACTTGGGATTTAGTCAGTGATATTGAAAAACTGCGGGAATATTTAGGAATAGAAAAGTGGGCTGTCTTTGGTGGAAGTTGGGGAAGTACGCTGTCATTAGCATATAGTCAAACTTATCCTGAAAGGTGTAGCGGCTTAATTTTACGCGGCATATTTATGCTGCGACAAAAAGAATTACGCTGGTTTTATCAAGAAGGTGCTAGCTATATTTTTCCTGATGCATGGGAAGAATATCTCAAACCAATTCCCATTGATGAGAGGGATGATTTGCTAACAGCATATTATCAACGCTTGACTAGCCCAGATTCAAATATCAGATTAGAAGCAGCCCGTGCTTGGTCAATTTGGGAAGCTAGCACTAGTAGATTATTTCCCGATACAAACTTGATGCGAAATTTTGGTCAGAATGATTTTGCTGAAGCCTTCGCGCGGATTGAGTGCCATTATTTCATTAATAAAGGATTCTTAGAATCAGAAAATCACTTACTTTCAAATGTTGATAAAATTCGGCATATTCCGGCTGTAATTGTTCAAGGTCGTTATGATGTAGTTTGCCCAATGGTATCAGCATGGGAATTACATCAAGCTTGGCCAGAAGCAGAATTTATTGTAGTTCCTGATGCGGGACATTCAATGAGCGAACCAGGAATACGTAGTGCATTGATTGCAGCGACAGATAAATTTGCGAATTCGTAATTCGTAATTCGTAATTAAATATAAATTACAGAATTTGGAAATGTTTAGGCAGTTCACGTAGGATACGTTAGCGATAGCGTAACGCATCGGCAACTGAAATTTTTCATAAATCAAATCGGATTAAATATAAATTGCGTAATCAGGAAATGTTTATGCCACATTAGAATTAAATTTTGACAATACGCGTAGGATGCGTTAATAACGCATCCTACCCAAGCATGAGATAATAAACGATGAAATTTTTAGGTATTGATTTAGGCTGGAAATCGCAACCCAGCGGATTATGCTGTTTAGAATTAATTGATGGTAAATTACAAATTCTGGATTTAGACCGGAAAGAAGCGATCGCAGATATTCTCGCTTGGATTGATACTTTTGTTCCAGTAGCAGAACCAGCACTAATCGCCGTAGACGCACCGACTCTCATTCCCAACGCTGCTGGTAGTCGTCTACCAGATAAACTAACTCACAAGTATTTTGGTAAATATCATGCGGGATGCTACCCAGCCAATTTGGGTTTAGCTTTTGCAGAGCGTACTGTTAACTTTGGCTTAGAATTAGAATCTCGCGGTTTTGCACACGCACCTAGCATTGAACCGCAAAAACCCGGTAGATATCAAATCGAAGTGTTTCCCCACCCGGCGATTGTTCATTTATTCAATTTAGAACGAATTCTGAAATACAAAAAAGGACGCTTGGGCGATCGCCGTTTAGAACTGCTCAAACTGTATAATTATATTGGGGAAATCTTGCCCACTCTAGAACCGCCGCTACATTCTCAAACTCTGAGTAGTTCGTTTTTACCAGAAATTCCCCACACAGGTGCAGCGCTGAAAGCCGTTGAAGATAAATTAGATAGCCTCATCTGCGCCTATGTGGCTGCACATTGGTGGTATTGGGGTGAACAACGTAACTTAGTGCTAGGCGATCACACTACTGGTTACATTGTCATCCCAGAGGAAAGTAAAAAGTTCAAAGTAAAAAGTTAAAAGAAATTTCTTTTTACTTTTCACCTTTTACTTTTTACTTAATTTATTCAGCCCAAGCAATTAACCGCGGTTCGTAAGAGTTCGACAAATGCGGGTGTTTTGGTAACACGCGCAAAGACAAGCCTTGCAAACCAGAGATAGTGTAAATGATATTAGCCGTGTAAACACTTAAACCTTGTGTATCCTCGCCTTGGTAATCCATGACCACAGGTATAGCGCTGACTATATCACCATTGGCATCAATTGCCCCTTGGTAAAGTTCTACTTGGACATCTTTGTTTGTTAAAGTTGCCAAATCTACTTTGGCTTTGACTGCAACGGTTTGGTTAACTTCAATATCTGCTGATGCTGATACGTCAATATCTTTGATTTTGATATTAAACCAGTGTTCACCAAGATTAGCTTTCCACGCGGCTAGTTCTTTGGCTGGCGCGTAATTATTCGCAGTCAGGGTATGGAAGCGATCGCTAGCTGGGAAGTAAGCACGTTGAGCATATTCTCGCACCATGCGGGCGGTGTTGAAAAATGGACAATTCAGGCGGATTGCATCTTTCATTTTGGCAACCCAAGCACGGGGTAAACCATCAGCATCGCGGTGATCGTAGAATAAGGGCACAACTTCTTTCTCTAACAAATCGTAGAGCGCGTTGGCTTCGACTTCATCCTGGTAATTGGGATCTTCGTAATTTTCACCATGTCCAATCGCCCAACCGGTGCGAACATAATCAGCTTCATCCCACCAGCCATCAAGGACGCTTAAATTGGGTAAGCCGTTCATAGCGGCTTTCATCCCGCTAGTACCGGAAGCTTCCCGGGGACGACGAGGTGTATTTAACCAAATATCGCAACCAGCCACCATTAACCGGGAAATGTGGATGTCGTAGTTCGGAACAAATACAACTTGTTTTTCTAAATGTTGTTCGCGGATGAAATGGTTGATATCACGGATGAGTTCTTTACCGGGAATATCTTTCGGGTGTGCTTTCCCAGCAATTACAAATTGGACTTTGCGGTTTTTGTCAGCTAGCAAAATCCGCCGGATTCTTTCTAAATCGCGCATCCACAGAGTAGCACGTTTATAAGTAGCAAAGCGGCGGGCAAAACCAACTGTTAAAACGTTGGGATCTAAAACTTCCTGTGCTTGAGCAATTTCCGAACCTGAAGCACCGCGATCGCGTAAATGCTTGACTAAATGATCTCGCACATACAAAACCATATCCAAGCGACAGCGTTCGTGATTGCGCCACAATTCCTCATCAGGAATCGCGTCCATCCTCTCCCACAACTGATTATCTGGTGGTGCTGATGACCAGTTTGGCCCTAAATAGCGATCGTACAATTCTTGTGTAGATTTGGCTACACAACTGCGCGCATGAACACCGTTAGTAATGGCTGCGATCGGGACTTCTTCAACCGGAACTTTCTTCCATAATCCCTGAAACATTTGCCGCGATACCACACCATGCAGTTGCGCTACACCATTAGAAAATGTGGCCATTTTCAGTGCCAACACCGCCATACTAAAGGGTGCAGATAAATCACCAGTATTTTCTCGTCCCAAACCTAAAAATTGTTCTTCAGGTAAGTTGAAGATATCTGCATAGTATCTCAGGTAGTCCAAGATTTTCTGGGGCGGGAACAAGTCAATCCCGGCGGGAACTGGGGTATGGGTAGTGAAAATATTACTGGAAGCTACTACTTGTTTCGCATCATCATAATGCAAACCATCTTCCTGGATCAGCATCCGAATCCGTTCCAGGGCGGAGAAGGCGGCGTGTCCTTCGTTCATGTGGTAAGCAGTAACTTTATACCCCAAAGCCTTTAACATCTGCACGCCACCGATACCCAGCATGATTTCTTGGTGGATACGCATATCGATATCACCACCATACAACTGGTCGGTAATGTCGTGGTCGTAGGGGTTGTTGGGTTCAATATTGGTGTCCAATAAATACAATGGCACCGTACCCACCTGTACCCGCCAAACTCTGGCGTAAACTTTACGTCCTGGGTATTCTACGGCAATCCGCAATTCTGAACCATCAGAATTACGTTCCAGGTGTAAAGGCATATTGTAGAAATCATTGATGGGATAGCGTTCCTGCTGCCAACCATCGGCGTTAAGATACTGAGCAAAGTATCCTTGTTGGTAGAGTAACCCTACGCCTACTAAGGGTAGCCCTAAGTCACTAGCAGATTTCAGGTGATCCCCCGCGAGAACCCCCAAACCTCCCGAATACACAGGTAGACAATCTACTAAGCCAAATTCAGCCGAAAAATAGGCGTAGCATTCTTTGGGTGAATTAGTGCGCTGTTTTTGATACCAAGACCGTTCTTGTAAATAATCTTCTAGCTGACGCGCAGCTCTATCCATTTGAGCCAAGAAGCCTTCATCTTCTACAACTTCCAAAAGTCGCCCTTGGCTGATTGTACCTAGCATTAAGACTGGGTTATGGTGGCTAGTTTCCCATAAATCGGGGTCTAACCGGCGAAATAAATCTTTGCTCTCAACGTTCCAGTCCCAATGCAAGTTATATGCCAGCCGCCGCAGCGGTTCGAGTCGCGGCGGTAGGGAAGGAGAAACGTTAAATGTACGAATTGGCTGCATAGGTTGGCAAAACTCCAAGTTTAGCTATGGTTATTGTTTACTGTCTTTAGCCAATGTTGCCAATTCTTTATACTACATTTGTGAAAATGCTATGACTTTGTTAAGCATTGAGAATCGTTCTTGATAATAGTTCCTAACGTTTACACTATATAGTATTTTTCAGCTTACGTGGTCTTGTTTTGCTGCTCCTGACCCTCGTAAAACTTAACTATTTCCTGAGATTTCCGAATCACTCTCAAGATGCTTTTGTGTATTTAATTTAATTCAGTATTTATATTTATTTAAGATTTCCCTATAGACAGCCTAGATTCACCAAACTCTTATTTGAGCTTACTTTCTGGGCTTCTAGGTGCAACTAAAAACAGTCTGTTGTTAGTTCCAGTAAAAATGTGATTTTTAATGATTTTTTAACAAAATCTTCAGTTACAAATAGTTAATTGAGAGCAAAAAACTATTATCATGGCGTTTTGTTTGTAATTTTTTGTGACGCAGTCAAGTGTGTTACTTAGACAACTAAATGATGTAGTATTTTATGCTCCTAAATAAGGAGAATCATTAGTATTTTTTGGTAGACTCAAAGCCATCGCCGCAACACAAGCAAGTTCAGCCGCCACCTGATAAGCAAGTTTAATATTCGATGCTTTATCCTTAGATGTTGAGGAAACAGCAGTTTTATGATGGCGTGCTTCTTTGGTGACATCACCCGCCACAACAGCCCGCTGTAAAATAATGTAAGCATCTAAATCATCTGAGTCATAATCACTAGCGAGTAGCGATTGAATCTGATTTTGGGCTGCAATACTCAAATATCCAGTAGTTAAAGCCTGTTCAACAATTTCTTTCATAAAAAATGTAATTAGAGCTAAGTGTGGTCAATTCTCTTGGCGAGAAGAGTTACTTTGCTAGCCAAGAATCTCTAGGTTTTCTTCAAAATGTATAATGCCGACTGATGAGTACACATCACCCGAATGGGTTATCCAGGCGGGTGATTTACAAATTGTTAGGTAAAAGCGCTCAGTCAAATATCAATATATGAGCGATGTTTTAAAGAATTGATGAAGGTAAACTTTCAAATAGAAAAATATTTTTATCTATATGTATAAAATATGTCTTCTTATGAGAATTAAATAAAAATTACAGCTTTATATTGTAATTTTTTTAGCAATATTTAGATGAGCAATTTAATTTGTTATAGTGACCCACTAAAAATAAAATGTGTTATATTGATGGTCACTTGTTGTCAAATGCCACTCATGTAATAGCAAGAGTGATTTGTTTTGTACGTAACATCTGTGTGCAACATGATTAGAGCAGCATACTCTAGAAATCCGTTGCAAGAAAGCCGTCATAATAGTCGGGGAAGCGCTTACTTGTTTGCACCGATGGTTAATTTTAATGTGATGGCTGAAGTCGGAGACACTCCACCCTAGGCGGTTTTTACTAGGGCATAAATACTCATAACTATTTAACAATAATTACATTTTGAGCAAAATATAAATTTTGCTAGCTTGCGTTTATAGAAATCCTCGACCTAGTGGTTGTTTACATCAGGTTTGATAAGTTGCAAGTGTCAGATTCCCACATTCTTCAATCAATCGGGAATCTTGCAACCTATCAGAATCAATGTGGTGGACTGGTCTAAAAATCTTCAGTATTTTAGAGCCGATAATGCCCAAAATAGAGTTTTTTTATTAGGCATTATTAGCTCGTAATTACTAGGATAAAAACATTCCACAGGAATTCTATTCTTATCAAAAATGTAATTTTGTTAACATTAATATTTTGCCATATCTTGAGTCTTACATAGCATTTTGCTGCAACCCAGTTTTGAAAATAAGCGACTAAAAATCAGCAATTTCTTGGCTGATGCTTAATCAGCATATTCCTCTTCACTAAACAAATTTTGTAGTTTATTAGCTGCATTTTTGTTTTTCAAAACAATAGCAATACTGCGCTTGATAAATACTCAAGATTAATAGCATGGGCATAACCTGAAATCTAGTGACGACAGATTATCTCTACGAGTCAATAAAATCTATTTGAGACAAATTGAACTATGAAAAATCAACAATATTTTGCCAAAATTCAGCGTTTAGAGGAAATTATTGCCACAACTGTACTAGGAGAACTTCCTTCACTGCTACTAGGCCCAAAGTTACGAAATTTTGCTTATCGCAGTATCTTTGCTCGCTTAGATAGTCCGGTTTATATTCAAAATGGTGTAGAATTTCTTGGCACTGATTGTATTGAAATTGGCAAAAATGTATTTATCTTTAAAGGTGTGCGGATAGATGCAAGAGGTAACAATAATAGAATTTATTTAGGAAATAAAGTCGCAATTGAGCGCAATGGAGATATTGGTTGTTTGGATAATACTTCCATATATATTGATGATGAAACATTCATTGGCCCGAATGTGTGTATTGCAGGCCCTGGGGATATCAGAATTGGCAAACACTGCATGATTGCATCCCACTCGGGAATATATGCGAATAATCACAATTTTGCAGATCTGATCGAACCAATTAGAAATCAAGGGATCACTCGCGAGGGAATCGTCATTGAGGATGACTGTTGGCTAGGGCATGGAGTAACTGTATTAGATGGAGTGACTATCGGTAAAGGTAGCGTCATTGGTGCAGGCGCAGTTGTGAGCAAAGATATTCCTCCCTTTTCTGTAGCCATAGGTATACCGGCAAAAGTGATTAAAAGCCGCATGGGTGAGGGATTGGGGGTTGGGGATTAGGTATTAGGGATTAGGGATTAGGGATTGGGGATTGGGGGATTGGGGATTGGGGATTGGGGATTGGGGACTGGGGATTGGGGACTTGGG